>CAZQNY010000104.1:0-10427 GCA_964594665.1 uncultured Bacteroidales bacterium | reverse complement strand
CCCACTGCTAAAGTGGATATAATAAGGTATTTAGCGCAGACCTGACAGGTATTTTCTCCTGTCAGGTCTTGTTCTTTACCGCCAGGATTTCCCACTGCTAATATGGATATAATAAGGTATTTAGCGCAAGGTTTCCAAAACCTGTCAGATAAACCTTTAATCCTTAATTTCCGATAATATAATATAGGTTGTTGTGTCTCCGTATATCATTATTTTATCCAGGAATTCCTGAAGATGGAGATGGTCTCTTAAAACAATCTTCATAAGTAAATTTTGGCTTCCTGTTATTCTGTAGCTGGATTCAACACCCTCATAGTTATTGACAATTGATATAAACTGTCGTAGTTTGTTTGGAAATAATTTGATAAGAATGAATGCATTTAGATTATTTCCCAGCAAAGATTGGTTTAATTCTACTGAAAATCCGGTGATTACGCCTGTGTCTGTTAAACGTTGCATCCGTTCTCTTACCGATGATGAGGAGAGGCCAATCTCTCTTCCGATTTCTGCATAGGATGCTCTTCCGTTTTTTTTTAGAATAGCGATTATTCTATTGTCTAGTTGATCTACCATAGAATCAGATGTTTTAAAATTAAAATTTATGCTCTTCAAAGGTAAAAACATTTTCTTACCATTGAATCAATTGTGATGAGTTCTGTTCCATAAGTAAATTTGTTATTGAATTAATCAACTAAAAATCAAGGACATGAAAAAAACTATTACTCTTTTTGCACTGGTGTTGTTTGCTGGTTCTTTGTTTTCACAGGTTAATAAAAAAGCAGATTTCTGCTCTCCTGGAAAATATATTGATGATATACAGCGAGTCAGAGACCAACATAAGTCCCTGTTGCCAATGGATTTTCAGGCACAGAAAAATAGTCGTGGAAAAGAAATTGTTAATCCCATAGAAATTGGCCAGTCTGGTAATGCATGGGGATTTTCGTACAATAGAACTACCTTCCTGTGGGCAGATAATGACATTAATTCGGTGTCCTTTATTCATCGTATGGTAAATCCTCCGGGAACAGGTTACCTGGCATATGATTTATCTACCGATAGAGGCGAAACATGGTCGGTCAATAATCAGGTTTATGATCCCACTGCTCAGGATGCATATAATGCACGATACCCTCAGGGGATGATTTATAATCCGGTAGGAAATACAAACCCGGAGGAGGCTTACTTTACTTATTTTGCACCTACATTAGATGCGTCAAATCCTTCCGGTGGCGGAACATGGGGAGGGTACGCATGGGGGTCTCAGAGACTTGCAGATGGTGCAGTGCCAACGCAGACCAATTTGCCTTCTGATGATGATTTTTTTCAGTATTTACCCTCAGGATATACGCTCACCCAACTTGGTGATGCCTGGATTGTTGATGAAGAAAACTCAGGCGAATCAGGAGATTATGAATATACCGGGTATCTTATTGTTGGTCACGGTATTTGGAATGATAATATTGAAGATTTTGAATATACTTTTGATCACCTGGATTTGGAAATAGACGATGATAGTGGTATTAATGATGTTAAGATTGCTTTTGCTCCTGATGGCATGACCGGGTGGATTTGTGCTTTAACCTATACCGAGGACGTATCTCCATATACATGGTATCATCCTGTTTTATTTAAAACTGTTGACGGAGGGCAAACTTGGACTGAGGATCCTATAGATGTAGAGCTGGGCGGATCTGATGGTCTGGAAGAAATTGTAAATTTTATCAGCGATGATGATCTTGCTGATTTTTATTCTCCCGACCCGGTACCGGATCGGGATGAAATACCTTATTTTATGGGCTATCATTGTGATATGGCTGTTGATGCATGGGGAAACCCGCATATCATGGGCGTTGTCGCTATATGTGATATGGTTGAAATGGAATGGTGGAATTATGAAGGCGTATTTGCTTTATTCCATATTTATTCTCAGAACCAGGGAGAAACTTGGGATTCACACCTTATCGATTATCCTGTAACCATGGATGCTGAGTTTACCAGCTCTACAGGAAGTACCATGAAAATGTATAACCGGCCTCAGGTGGCTACAACAGATGATGGTGCTATTGTGTTTTTTTCTTTTCTTGATACTAGATTTAATGACCTGACGGATAATACCTACCCTGATATTTATTTTCAGGATTATATCCCTGCTCTGGATCAACATGGTGAGGAAGTAATCAACGTATCCGAATGGTCTGATGCCATGTATGTTTCTTATTTTGGGTGTATGTCGCATTATGTCTTTTCTGATTTTTCAGGAAATGGAACCTATGATTGTACTATTCCTTTTGTATATGAATTGTTGGAGGGTTTTGATATAGGTGCTCCGGTGCAGTTTTGTTATATACCTGATTTTGAGCGTTCTTATACCATTACTTCAATAGAACAGGAGGATCAGCCAATGGTATCATTTACTCAAAATTATCCAAATCCATTTAGGGGGACTACATATTTTAATATTAATCTAATTAATAAATGTGATGTTTCTATTGATGTATATAGTGTCTCCGGCAAACTGGTACATCAGTGCAGGTTTGGTGATTTGTCGAATGGGCCACATCGGTTAAGCCTTGATTGTGGGCATTTGGAAAAGGGTGTTTACTCTTATTCATTGGTTGCCGGTAGTTCAGAGTATAATGGTAAAATGATTATTGAATAATAAATTATTGTTACGATGAAGAGGAACCCTTTATTATTGTTTTTTTTGCTGTCCGTCTGTTGTCTGTCTTCTGTGGGCCAAAACAACTTTTTGCCGAAACCTGTTGTCAAGACAGCTGTTTACAGCGATATGACAGCCCCTCTGAGAGATATGGAGATTGTTTTGAGAGGAACGCGCGATAGAACATGGAAAGATGGCATTATTGGAAACAGATCCAGAAATGAAGCTGATCAGTATCAGGCAAGGACGCCCCTTCCTGTTGATATCGCCCGGCAAAGTCAGAAGGGTGAACAAAAACATAAAGGGCCTGGACGTAATTTTTCCGGAATAGGAAAAGGAACCTCATCACCATCAGATTCTGATGGTGATGTGGGTCCCAACCATTATTTTCAAATGGTGAACCTTTCCTTTGCAATATGGGATAAACAAGGCAATCTCTTATATGGCCCTGTTGATAACAGCACTTTATGGGATGGTTTTATTGGACCATGGACGGGCACCAATGATGGGGATCCGATTGTCTTGTACGACGACCTCTCTGACAGATGGATCGCAACACAGTTTGCTGTTGATACCGATGATGGTACCTTTTGGCAATTGATCGCTGTTTCTGCCTCTGAAGATCCACTGGATGCTTATTATCGCTATGCATTTCAGTTTGAGGATTTTAACGATTATCCGAAATTTAGTGTATGGCCCGATGGTTATTATTCTACCTATAATATGTTTGATAATGACTTTGAAGGTGCAATAGTTGCTGTAATGGATCGTGACGCAATGATTGTTGGCGATCCTGATGCTCAGATTGTAATGTTTGGGCCCTTTTCAGAACAGTATAGCGTAAAACCTGCTCACCTGGAAGGGCCTCTCCCGCCTGATGGGGGACCAAACTGGATGGTGAACCTGAAAAAATACGGACAGCAATCGATAGAGGTTTATAAATTTAACGTGGATTGGGATAATCCATTGAATTCTACCTATACAATGCAAAATGATTTAGTGGTTACTCCATTTGATTTCTTTAACCCGGGTGAACGTGAACAGCTACCACAGCCTAATACCGATCAGCTTCTTGACCCTTTGTCGAAATACCTTATGAATCCTTTGCAATATCGGAATTTTGGATCTTATGAATCTATGGTTGTTAATCATACTGTAAAAATCGGAGATGTTGCTGGTATCAGATGGTATGAATTGCGTAAACATGATGGGCAGGAGAACTGGTTTCTGTATCAGGAGGGAACATATTGCCCTGAAGATGGCCTGAGCCGATGGATGGGAAGTATCGCCATGAATGCAAATGGTGATATTGCACTGGGATATTCTGTTACCGGCGATTCGAAATTCCCTTCAGTGGCCTATACTGGAAGAACATCTGAATCTCCTTTGGGTGTTATGGATATGGAAGAAATAATTGTTGTTGATGGTGTTCATTCGCAAACCAACAGTGCTCGCTGGGGCGATTATAGTGCTTTGGCTATTGATCCTGTTGATGATGTTACCTTCTGGTATACCAGCCAATATATGCCATCCGGCAATTGGGGTACCCGTATTATTTCCTTCGACTTTGGGCCTTTGCAACCTCCTACCGCATATGCAGGACCCGATGGTTTTGTGTGTTATCAGCAAGTTTATGATGCACACGGCATTGCTTCCGGGCAGGATAGTGTTAGCTGGACTTCCTCTGGTGATGGTAATATGTTTAATGGAAATACTCTAAATCCTTCCTATATCAGAGGTCGTGACGACCTCGAAAAAGGGTGGTTTGAACTAATAATGACCGTCTATGGCTTTGATCAGTCTATGCAGGCTTCTGATACAGTACATGTTGATATTATTGAGGATGTTTCTGTATCTTTAGGTAATGATACAACTATTCTGATTGGCAATTCTATTCAACTTAACCCGCATATAATAAATGCTGATTCTTTAGCATGGTATAGCTCCGGAGATGGTGTCTTTAGTAATGATACCATTGCAAATCCATTTTATACGCCCGGTGTTATGGATAATGAAAACGGGGAAGTTATTTTGTCTTTGGATGCTTTTGCTTTCCCCCCTTGTGAAGGTGATGATAATGATGATTTGAAAGTTGTTATTGATGGTGTAAATAATATTAGTGTCTTAAATGAAACCCCCTTCCTGCATATTTACCCAAACCCTTCTGATGGTATTGTCAAAGTTCAGGTTAAAGGGTTTTCAGGAAATGACGGGATTCTTAACGTTGTAAATGAAGCAGGAAAAATGGTATTTCGCGAAAATCTGAATGTTTACTCCGGGAAATATGAAAATAGTATCAATTTTAGTTATCTCCCTGATGGCGTTTATTTTATTTCCCTTGATACTAAAAATGGAAATATTATTAAGAAAATTATTCTTGAAAAGTAGGTGACAATACTAATTTCATGCTACAAAATACTCCGGGATGCTTGATGCTTTTCGGAGTTTTTTTACAAAAAAAAAACTGCTGGAAGTAATGACAGCAGTTTTGTTTTAGAAATTATAAACATTAAAATCAGACTATTTTTGCAGTTAAAGTGATTTCTACAGTAGCATTTGATGGCAAAGAAGCAACCCCAATTGCAGCACGTGCTCCAATGCTGTTCGCCCCTAATTGTTTTATTATTACATCGGATGCAAAATCTGCAAGCTGTGGGTGTGAGGTGCAGTTCTCTTCAGTGTTTAGAAATACATTTAGCTGCAGAATCTGTGATATTTTTTCGTTTTTTTCGAGGCAACTTAAGGCTGCATTAAGCGCATTTACTGTCGCCAGTTCTATTGCATCTTTGTATTGTTGTGCTGGTATTTCCGCCTTTATTTTTCCGGCATATATGAGTTTCCCTTTTTTTCGTGGTGTCATCCCGGAAGTATAAATTACATCTGCATGACGGACTGCAGGAATATATTTTCCCTGAGGAACGGGTATTTCATTTTTTATATTCATATTTTATATCGGTTTACCATTAATACAATTCTGTTTGCAGCAGCTACGGCTGCATTGTGATCCTGTGAAAAATTAATTCTAAAATAGTTTGTACAGGAAGGGGCGAATTCTGTTCCCGGAGTAACGGTTACATTAGCCTGAATCCTCAGGAGTGTGATGAAATCCGAATAACTTATTTTTAATGGAGGGAGTTGTACGAATAAATAGCTTCCTGCCTGAGGTTTTGCGGTTTTTAGGTCTGCATGATGAAAAATACCCGTTAACTCATCGCGTATTGCTTCGTGTTCTGTAATTCTGTTTTTCATCCACCCTTCAGGCTCCTGAAACCAAGTGTTAAGGACTGCCTGATTGTAGCCGGCAGCGCGTAAAGATACTATGGCCTGAAGACGCTCCATCCTGTCAATGAGCATTTCGGTTCCAAATGCAACTCCCAGACGGTATCCGCTGAGTGATTCGGTTTTGGAGGGGCCAATGATAGTAATGATATTTTCCGGACATATTTTGGATGCACGTAAGTGTGTAAATACTTCTCCACTGTAAAGCATCCTTGAATATAATTCATCAACAACAACAGTAACATTATATTTTGCTGCAAGTATGCCTATGTTTTTAATTGTGGACGGAGAATAAACATGCCCTGTAGGATTGTTTGGTGTGGAGAAAACCAATGCCTGTGTTCCCTCTTTAAAAGCCTCTTCAAGACGATTCATGTCGGGACCGTTTTCATTTGAACTTCCCTGAAAGTATAGTGGAACAGGAACGATCTCACCGCCAAAGAATCGCACAAGCTTCCTGTTGGCGAAATAATCCGGTTCCATAATTGCTACTTTAGTACCCATGGAAACAATCGAACCTAAAGCCAGGAAAAGAGCTCCCTGGGTTCCCGGAGTGATTATTATTTCTTTATCTGAATCAATGGCCTTCCCGGTGAATTTTCCCAGCTTTTCAGCAATTGCCATCCGGATATTTCTGTCTCCCCGGTATTCTGTATATGCCTGACATCCACCTGATGAAAAGCCTTTTTTCCATAATTTATCTGAATCCGGGATAGGTGGAAATGCATCCACATCACCATGGGAAAAATCAACGGGTACACCTTTCAGTGGTTCTCCTTCCAGGT
This sequence comes from uncultured Bacteroidales bacterium, assembly GCA_964594665.1. GTDB lineage: Bacteria > Bacteroidota > Bacteroidia > Bacteroidales > BM520 > BM520. The sequence goes on along the minus strand of CAZQNY010000104.1, from coordinate 3,704 downwards.
TTTTCTGTATTGCATCGTTATTTTGTCGGATCTCCTGACCAGGAGCATTTTTGACTCCTAATAACATGAATTTCTCTTCTATTGTCATTGGTTTAGAATGATTTTTATTCTTGTTGTTTTTTAATCGAAAAGTGATATTTTACTCAACCTTTTTGCGGTTTTTTAAATCATATTTTTCACCATTAAAAAGAATTTCAGGTTTTATTCTTTCTTCCGATAAAACCGATTCTGATGTGGCTAAGTTATAAAATGTTACTGTATGTGGCCCCCAAACCTCAGCTGTTGTGCCCTGCACGAAAATCGCAGTGGTTTCATCAATACCAATGCCAAGCATTTGAGGATGTTTTAATAATAAGTCAGGAAGGAGGTTTTCCCTGCCTCTCTCCCGAAAATGGGCATCTATGATAACACCCTCTAGAAATCCAAGGCCCTGATCATTGCCTTCCATCCATATGTTGGTGTTTGTACGTGGATCACCACGCACTAAAAAATCGCCCTGTATCTGTGCTCCGGCGGAGCTGCCAAGAACCATTCCGCCACGGTTTAAAACATTCTTTATTAATTCATGAGCTTGGGTATTAAGGTAGGCGTCCATGAATTTATAAGTGCGTCCACCACCAAAATATACAACATCAGCGTTTTTTAAATCTTCAAGCAATTGCTCATCATTGCCCTGTCCAATCCCATCAACACCTGTTTTTGTCATATGAACAGCTACGTTTTTGCATCCCAATCTTCTGAGTTTTGATGCTCCGGTGCATTCCGCGCTTTGTGAGAGACAAACATAATGTGCCTTAGTGCCTCCGGCAAATTCTATAACCCGCTGCCACATACCTTCCGGATATCCATGACCACCAATGATAAGCAGCGCTCCACTGCGAACGTTTGGAACAGGCGCCTCTTTAGGGGGAAACAAATTCCCCAAACGTGCTTTAGCTGAACGGTTCCATGAAATTAAATCTGCTGTATAGGGAAGATTTTCAATAGGTGGTCCATACGTTGAAACGCGTTCCGGCCAGTCTGAGTTTGCCGCAGTCCGCAGCGTTATATCCTTATAACCTATAACAGATATTTTACGACCACTGTGGATTACAACGGCTGCTCCTGCGGGGATCCTCCAACCTACTTTCCCTGGTATCAATGATACAGTTCCTGTAAACGCCTGTTCACTCTCATGGGTTGTTATATATGAATTTGGCAGACAATCAAATCCATTGCGAAAATCATCTTTATCTTTAATGACAGTTGCAATGCTTTCGGCTGCTTCACCCTGACTGCCGATTACTCCGTCGCGGCGAAGTAGGGCAGTAAGCTCATTTTTTATTTCAATGTTATTTATCTCTTCAGATACGTCTGATGCAATCCATATTGCTGTAGCCTGACGCATTTTATTATATCCTTTTTTTAGCTCAGCATGATCTTTGGTCCCGGTATGAAAAACATAAATATCTCCAATACAATCAGCCCATTGTGCTGTGAGTTTATCTCTGTTTTTATTTTTATCTGTTATAATTACCAGTTTGCCATCTTCCTTACCTGCAAGAAATGCAAATGTTGCTGTAATGGTTGCCGGTATTTCACCTCTCCCAATAAGCATTATTTTACCATGGATGGGGTCGGTAAGACGCATCGGGCCGTTAGGTTGTCCATTAGCATTTAAAAGGATGGAAGTCAAAAAAAATGTCAATGATAATAGATAGAGGACTTTCATACTTCTTTTTGATCTGATCATTATGTCTGATTTTCTGATTCCTGATTTATTTATATCAGTCATGTATTATAATTATATACCTACAAAAATAGGTTGGAAAAATCAGGTCAGGAAACTGTTTTTTTTGTCTTTGGGTGAATTTGCCGTTGAAAAAACCGGAATATTCCTTTTTACACAATGATTTGATAAAAGAAGCAGGACGAAATATGTAAAAACCTGTTTTCTTAATACAGGTTTTTTATACCCAGCAGCGAACCCGTGCCTTATAATCCGCATAAATTTCCCCGAATTGCTCCCCCATATTCTTCTCCTCGGCAAGGATGTATTTGTAATGAAGAACAATTGCAAATACCGGAGGAATAAGAAACGATGTTATTGCTCCCGAGATTACCGACCCTCCCAGAACAATTAATACCATACCCAGGTAAATGGGGTTTCGTGAATATCGAAAAGGACCATTTTTAATCATTGCCGTTGGCTTTTCAAAAGGCTTTATGGTTGTTTTATGCTGTTTGATTAACCTGTCGCTGTAAATATTTAGCCAACAGCCAACAGCAACAGGAAGAAGTCCGATAAAACGTATGGGAGAATGAAAAATGTAGTAGACAGGAATAATGAAGTGTACTCCGATGATCATTAGCAGTGCGATCTGAAATATCCGTGGTGGTAATACTCTTTTTGTTTTCATATGCTTTTTGTTACGATCCGGTTAATATGTATTTCAATTACAAAGATATTTTATCGTCTATGGATAAAATAACCTGAAATCGTATAATAATAGCCTAAAACAGTTTTATTTATAAACAAGTCTCAGCTATGGAGAAGATAATTTTTTAGAAAATGATTAATATTCTGATACCTCTGTTCTGATTAATGAAGTGTATTGTGAGATGCAAAGGCTTTCGGATTTACACCGAATTGTTTTTTAAATGCTTTGGTGAAATGGCTGAGGTTTGAATATCCTATTTCGTAACCAGCCTCAGAAACGGAGTATCGCCTGCTCATAATCATTTTCTGTGCTACAATCAGTTTTTCATGTAACGCATATTGATAAATGCTTTTTCCAAACACCTGCTTAAAAGATTTTTGCAGCTTGCTTTCGCTGAACCCTGCCTCTTTGGCAAGAACCTTAACTGGTGGTGTATTTGTAATATTTTGCAGGATAATCTCTTTCACTTTGAAAAGCTTTTCCACGTCAGCGGAATTTATATTTGCTGTATTCTGATTTATTGGGCGCTCGATCAGCTTCTCTATAAAAAGTGCCAATAGCTCCGTGGTTTTGCTTTCCAGAAAAAGCCTTCCAACACTGATATGTTTTTTTTTACTAATAATGTCAATTATTTCAGCAATAATGACATGCATCTGCGGTGTGATTTCTTCAAAAATATAGAATGGCTTTCCAGTGGTGAGCAATTCATGCACATATTTTCCTTTGTCATTATTACAGTTTTCCAGCAGCCACTGGTGGTTAATGGCTATGGTAATATTTGAAAGCCACTCATTAACAGGAAATTTCCACTGTGAGTTAATGTGGTATGATGGCCAGAAAATACCATTTGGAGAGTTTGAACAGATCTCCTTTATTTCGTCTTCAATATCCTGTTGGAATTTTTTTTCATGAATATAGAACATGATAGGGGAGAAAGGTATTTTATTTCCTGCTTTTCTTGAAAATATTATTTCTTTATGGAATTTAAATCGCAGGTAATTGAGCGTAATTCCGTTGGAGAGATAATAATGCCTCAGTAAGCCTTCTCCCAGGTTTGGTGGGAAATTGATGGTATTATCTTCCGGCTCAACACCAAATTGTTCAGCGATATGTCGGAGCCAGTTTTGGGGCTTGTCAACGGTGAATTCGACTATCATTGTGCTAATTTACAAAGGAAATGTGGAATGAATGAAATGTTCATTGGATTCTCCGAATTATTTAAAAGACGTGTTTATATCATTTTCCCGATAAAATACGATAGTATCAATATGATACCACTGAGAA
>CAZQNY010000103.1:5449-10683 GCA_964594665.1 uncultured Bacteroidales bacterium | reverse complement strand
CAATTTCAGTATCATACTTTTCACGCTGGAGTCTGTTGATTTGTTTTTCAGCAAATACCTTATCTTCATAATGTACTCTTTCCCGTTCTTTTTCGGCTTTCTCGAATGCCGCAACGAGTTTTTGTTGTTTTAAGGATTTTCGGTTTAAGGCATTAACCCGCAAAAGAAGTACCATAATAATCAGAAGGCCGGCTAACCCGAACAGAAGAAGAATAATCCTTGTTTTACGTCGATTCACCTCATTTCTAAGGAGCTCATTTTCAACTTCAGCCTCTTTTGTACGGTATTTAATCTCGTAATTAGCCAGTTGCCGGTGGCTCACTTCATTAAAGATAACCTTATCCAGTGAGTCTGCTTTTTGGTTATAAAAGAGTGCTTTCTGAAAATCGCCTTTTGCTTCAAAGAGGTCAGAAAGGCCAATCCAGGAACTGAGAAGCATTTTATCAGATCTGATACTTTGGGCTGACCGGGCTCCCTTTTCAAAATGCAGTTGAGATTCGTTATAATCTTTTTCATACAGATAATATCGGCCTAAATCGTTAAGTACAATAGCCCGGGATTCATTAATTCCCCGATCCTCAAAAAAAAGAAGTGCCTCCTTGCTAAGGTTAATAGCCTTTTGGTGGTTCCCCAGCCCTGCATATATTCTGGAAAGTTCACTTTTCCGAATGGCCACTTTGAATGCATTATTCTGCAGGCTGTCAATATGCAAAGCGCTATTTAACATCTCCAATGCAGTTTCTGTGTCACCCATCTCCAGATATACCATTCCCAGATTACTTATTCTTACAGACTGTAAATCAAGGCGATCATTCTGAATCGCGTAAGAAAGAGAACGATTAAAATAATCCAGTGCCTGTGTGTATTTTCCCCAGGCCTGGTATACTTTTCCAATATTATTATTGGTCACGGAAACCTCATAATCGTGGCCAATAGCTAAATCAAAAGCCAAAGTCTCTTCAAAACATGTGATAGCTTTTTCGTAGGCACCCATATTAAAATAAACTGTCCCAATGTTGCTGACAGTATTAATTCGCTCATCTTCTATTTCCATAGCATCGAATATCGACAATGCCTTTTGGTAGTTTTCCAGGGCCAGGTCATAAATCCCCATCACATAATAGCAATACCCTACATCATTTATCCGTAAAGCATACCCTTCACTTAATGTGCCATTCAGTATACTTTCAATGTTTGCAGCTTCACTATAGCTGGTGATTGCAGCTACAAAATCATTTTTGTAATACCTGGCATCTGCCATAATCTTTTGGGCTTTTGCAGCCTCTTCCGAGATAGAGTCATCAATAAGAGACAAAACATGCTGCACCATATTTATGGATGAATCCGGGTAGTCGTACGAACAAAGGTCAGACATAATAAGAAGTGTATCAATCCGATCGATAACTGTTAATTGGGGAAGAAAACCCGGGCTATCCTGTGCCTGTCCGTTTACAATAATTAACAGAAGTATTATAATATAAATATTGCGGTAAATATGCCTTTTTATATTAAAAACCATAGTTTTCCTCTCTATTGGGTTGATATTGCAACACCAAAAATAAGAATAAAAATATAATTGAATTTTTTTCATGCAAAACCACAAATGGTACCACCATGCTAATCCTTACATCTAAATTATTGATATATTTGGGTTTTGATAAAACCATAATATAAACTATAACTGATTGCTAGCTCTAAAATTTGATTTTCGCTATGAAAGACATCGTCATCTACTACTCCAACACAGGTAACAACGACTACCTGGCAAACCGTATCGCAAAACAACTAAACTGCCCGATTGAGAAGATACAACCTCATGTGGATGTGCAAGTATTACTAATGTTCGGTATTCATTTTGGTATCAAAAAAATTAAAAGCAACCTCAGCGAATACGACAGAGTCATTCTTGTGGGTCCTATCTGGATGGGCAAATTTGTAGCACCGTTAAAAAACTTTGTTAAACGCTATAAGAATGATATCAAAGAGCTTGTTTTTGCTACCTGCTGCGGAAGCACATTCGAGAAAAGCAGGGATAAATTCGGTCATGAACTGGTTTTTGAGAAAATTACAGAAGCATATGGAGCTGCTGTCTTATGCCAGGCCTTCCCCGTCGTTTTAGCGCTGCCGGAAGATAAAAGGGAAGACGATAAGGCGGTAATGGCAACACGCCTCTCAGATAAAAACTTCAAAGGTGAGCTGGAGCCCATTTTTAATGAATTCATGAAAAAGATAAAGGCAAATTAGCTGTTTTTTACACAGCAAAACATCAAATCACAAAATCCGCAACAATGAAAATAAACGCCATCCTGTCATTAATCACCATAATTGTAATCATGAGCTCATGTAACCAGTCAACAAGCATTAAAGAGACAAACAATACAATTAGCGACGCCCATTTGGATTCACTCTATGAGGAGGTGAAGAAAGAGTTTGCCATCCTTCGCCCCCAGTCTATTCAACCGGCAGAGGGATATATCAATTATGACTATCTCATTCCTGCGGGCTTCTACAAGCAAATGTGGGATTGGGACGGGTTTTTCATTGGAGCTCATCTCACCAGCATCGGTAAACCGGAATATCTGAAGTGGTGGGTTTTGAACTTCGCGCAGATGGCCGATGAAGATGGGTATGTTCCCGGTTGCATCACAACCAAGGGGCCACGGCCGCTGTTCGGGAAGTTTGCCATGAAACCGTTTATCGGGCAAGGCGCCTACATCGCATCACAAAAGCTGGAAGACCACACCTGGATCACTCCGGAAGTATGGGATCAGATTAAGAGCATTATTGCTTATCGCGAACAGATTAGCCTGGATGAAAAATATGAACTTTTCTTCTGGGACGATGCCATGTCGAGCGGAGCGGATAATAACGTGGTTCTTACCAACGACAAGAACCAGCCGGGAGCATTTCTGGCGGTAGATCTTTCCGCATTTATGTACCGGGAATATAAAGCCATGAGTGTCATTGCTGAAAAACTCGGGCTTCCGGATGATCAACAGATGTATCTTTCAAAAGCACAGGCGCTGAAGGAAAACATCAATAAACATATGTGGGACGATGAGGCAAAGAGCTACTGGAACCTTTTCCGCTCCGGCAGGATGTACAAACGTGTGAGCTACTCTAACTTCATACCCCTTCTTGCAACTGATCTTGTATCGCAGAAAAATGGTCGTGAGATGATCTCCCGTTACCTTTGGAATGAAGAACATATGCTTGCACCTTATGGCTTAAGAACACTATCGAAACAAGATCCGGATTACAATAATGAAAACATCATAGTCCCCTACTCAAACTGGCAGGGTCCGGTATGGCCGGTGGCCAATTACATCTATTTCATGGGATTAAAAAACTATGGCTTTGAAGAAGAGTGCAGACAACTGGCTTCGACAATCGGCACATTAGTACTGACTGATATTCACGAGTGTGGTTCAATGCATGAAAATTACCATGCGGATACCGGTGCACCACTGGCCCCAACGGCAGAGCAGTCTAAAGATGGCATTTTCACCGGTTTTGTCGGATGGAATATGCTGGTGGAGAACATGCTTATGGGTGTTAGCACCGGCGAATATTTGCTTATGGAAATTGAATAGATAGTTATACTGCTGCAATATGACAAACAGGTTGATCACAAAAAGTACCGGATTAAGTTGGGTTATCGCGATACTCCTGAGTACATCAGGTTTAGGTGTACTTTTAGGTTTCTTCCTGCTTCTTGAATTCTCACCCCTGTTTATTTTACTTTTTAATATTACAATACCACTGGTAGTATTTTTTTTCACTCCGCTTTTTCGCCTTGCCGGAATATATGATTACCTCTCTCCTATGCTTTTAGCCATTCCGAAAGGAAAAAAAAGGTACGACATCCATAATGGAACGTCATTCGACTATTTGCTAAATATGAGAGGAGTAAAGATTGGAAGAGAGTGGCAAAACAGGCTGCTTTATTTCTACATGGAAGGATTTCTGGAAATCATAAGACGTGTTGAAGAGGGAGAAATCCCGGAAGATATTGTTATAAAGGGCAGTTCCTATTTCTTTAGTGATAATTCGGCAAAAAGATTAGGTTTTTCATTAGAGAAAGCCTCCGGGTTTGTGACCTATAATATCATTACTGATTATCTGGATCTCACCTGGATGTACTCATGTGCAAAAGGGAAACTATCCTTTCCTTCAATAAAAAATGTAAAAGCCGCTGTAACGACCGGCAAAGAGTTGAGTCTCCATAAAGTTCAAATACTAATCTTACAGAAAAGATTGCAGAGATATGGAACCTAAAAAGCAGAAAAAAGGATATTATGTAGGACTGGGTATTGCCTTAGGCTTACCATTGGGAATACCTGCAGGACTTGTAATAGGAAATATTGCATTTGGACCTGCAATAGGTCTGATAATAGGCACTTTGATAGGACTGATCATGGAAAAGCATAAAAACCCCTATGCTGAAGAGCCCAATCCCGAAGAGACTCGCCGGAATCAAAATATCGCTATTGTCATTGCTGTTATAGGGCTTGTTTTTACCCTGGCGATTGTGGGGTTTTATTTTTTGAACAAATAATTTCAATAATTCGATTATTTGTAATAACTTTGTAATTACAATAAATATAATTATGAAAATCCCTATCATCAAAATCGGAAATTCTAAAGGCTTACGATTAAGTAAAGTCATTTTAGAGAAATATGAAATTAAGGATAACGCCGAGCTTATCTTAGAAGAAGAACAGATTGTAATCAGGCCTATAAAGGAGGTACGTAAAAATTGGGATACAGCCTTTTCTGAAATGGCAAAAAAGAGTGATGATACGCTCATGATCGATGATGTATTTGACGATGAATCTTTTGAAGAATGGAAATAAAACAATATCAAAAAATAATGGTGAATCTGGATCCTACAATTGGAGCAGAAATCAGAAAGACCAGACCCTGTGTTGTTATTTCTCCAAATGAGATGAATAAACATCTTAAAACAATAATCATTGCTCCGATTACAAGTACTTTGAAATTTTATCCTTCAAGAATAAGCATTACTCATAGAGCTACAATTAATGAGGTTATACTTGATCAAATTAGAACAATCGATAAATCAAGAGTTGTAAAATCATATGATATGCTCTCCTCCGATGAAATAAAAGATATCAAATCGGTATTAAAGGAGATGTTGGTAGATTAAACGGGTAATTTTATCGTAGCTTTGCCGCCAAATCAGAGAAACCCATGGCAATGGCAACAAAAGT
>CAZQNY010000103.1:0-5349 GCA_964594665.1 uncultured Bacteroidales bacterium | reverse complement strand
TTTATCGTAGCTTTGCCGCCAAATCAGAGAAACCCATGGCAATGGCAACAAAAGTCCTCGTTATAAGCAAATACACCGATTACCACTCCACCCGTCCCGAAGCATCCATCTTCCATGGCCTGGCAAAAAAAGGCTTTGAAATATTTGTAATGACACGGCGCGATTCAAAGCATGCAGAAGAATTTGAACAATCGGGAATAAATGTCATTGATTTCCAACCCACGCAGAAATTCAACCGTAAGGAATCGCAATATATCCGAAAGTTCATAATCGAAAACCAGATCGACATTGTCCATCTCTTTAATGGCAAAGCGATAATTAACGGGATACGTGCAGCACGGGGATTAAAAGTCAAGGTTGTTCTGTACCGGGGCTATGCCGGCAATATCAACTGGTGGGATCCTACAGCATACCTTAAATACCTTAACCCGCGTGTTGATGCAGTTTTTTGCAATTCAAAAGGGGTTGAAGATTACCTCCGCAGCAAATTGATAATCGGCAAACACAAACCCGTGACTATCAACAAAGGCCACGATGTTCGTTGGTATGATAATTACCCACCACTGGATCTTCACAATGAATTCGAAATACCAAAAGATGCTTTTGTCTTGGTAAACATTGCCAACAACCGGCGCATGAAAGGTATTCCATATCTATTGGAAGCCATTAACAAATTACCTGAAGATGCAAACATTCACCTGCTGCTGGTAGGCAGAAATATGGATACCAAACAAAACCTGAAGATTCTGCAGAAAGGTAAAAACAGCAACAAAGTACACTTCCCGGGCTTCAGAGATGATGTACTTAATATTGTTTCGGCAAGTGATGTCTTTGTATTATCGTCAATAAAAGGGGAATCCATAACAAAATCGGTCATTGAATCCATGTCGCTGGGCACTCCGGCCATTATTACCGATATACCCGGGAATGTGGAGCTTGTTTCAGATGGTAAAAGCGGGCTGGTGGTACGATCGAAGCACAGTGAAGACATTGCTGAAGCCATACTTAAAATGGCTAACGACAAAGATTTTTGCCAGAAACTGGGAGTAAACGCGCGCAAACACATTGAAGAGAAGCTCAATAACCTGCGTACCATTGAAAAGACCAGTGAGCTATACGAGCGTCTTCTTCAAAACAAGCACTAAGATACGCTGATACATTATGGACAAATGGTATAAAAAGCCCTTTCATAAAATCATTACTGTTGCCGGGCGCCGAAAAGAGAAGCGACATTTTACTGATGAGCCCATATACATCGGAGGTTGCGGGCGCTCAGGAACAACATTGCTTTTATCCATGCTTTCAGCTCATCCCGATATCTTTGCATGTCCACAGGAATTGGGAATTTTTAATGAGATACAACATCATAGCGACGGAAGCATCACACCAAAACGCATTGACAGACTCTATTTTACATTTCTAAAACATAAAATTAAAAAATCGCAAATACGATGGTGCGAAAAAAGCCCCAGTAATGTGAAGCATATTGAGGATATTGATAAATGGCATGGGGGAAAATTCAAATTCATCCATATTGTTCGCGACGGCAGGGATGTAGTATTATCAAAACACCCTACCGATCCTAATCGCTACTGGGTTCCTCCGGAACGATGGATCAATGATGTTTCCATTGGGCTACAACATATTGATAATCCAAAAGTACACACGGTACGTTACGAGGATCTTATATGTAACTATGAAGATGAAATAACAAAAATCTGTAAATTTCTGAATCTGGATATTAACGACAAAATTCTAAACTGGCACGAGCATACAACCGTAAAAAGCAACAGAGCCTATTATGGCAAAGTAAAACCTGTTTTTGGCTCGTCGGTGGCAAAATGGAAGGATCCGAAATATGCTGACCGCGTTAGCGAACTGACAAAACAAAAAAAAGCACAGGAGTTATTATCCTATATTGGGTATGAAATTTAATTCACAAAAATCTTATCATTTTCAGGCAAACTGATAAGAAATTTCATACTAAAGCGGGAAAAGATAATCTTTTGCTATCAACCAATACTATGATTGAAAAAATCGATGTATATTCGTTGAAAGGCAAGTATGTAGTATCATTTGATGCAAATGATCCTCAGACATACACCACAAATAAGGGATCTTTGACCGGGTATAAATATGTTCGAAATTCACATCACCAGCCATGTCATCAACAACAACATTATCAAGCCTTAAGAGTCTAATATTAGCAGTATTTATACTTCAGTGCAGTGGGGTTTATTCTCAAACCAGCAATTTACCAATGCCAGTGTTGGAGAATAACAACAACTGGATTCCCATGTACAACAAATGTTATAAGCTGGCACTTGACCACATAAAAACCCCGCCTGCAAACTCCCCTTTCCCATCCGATATTTTTGATGAATCTTTTAATGATAATATCTTTCAATGGGATATGATCTTTATGTCTATGTTTGGAAGATATTCAGATGATTTTCCCGTGCCTGAGACATTCGACAACTTCTACATTTCTCAACATAAATCAGGATATATCTGCCGTGAGATTTCAGAGCATACGGCAGAGGATTTTGTCTATCTGGGACGAAAGAATACGATAAACCCACCACTTTTTAGCTGGGCGGAATGGGAGACCTTTCTCATCACAGGAGATACATCAAGGTTAAAACAGATTCTGCCGGTTTTGGAGAAGTATATTTCATGGTTAGAACGCCCGGGAAATCTGAAAACCGGCAATAATCCAGAACAATGGTATTTGTATGGACGTCGCGCAGACTCAGCAATTCACAACCTGTACTGGAATACTCCATTGGGTTCAGGAATGGACAATACGCCACGTTCTGGAAGCGGTTGGGTGGATATGTCATGCCAGATGGTGATGCAGTACTGGAACATCTCAAATATGTATGAAGTACTTGGTGACAATAGTAAATCAAATGACTACCGCCTCAAAGCAGCAGATATAAAGGGAGAGATCAACAAATTCTGCTGGAATGAAGAGGATGGTTTTTATTACGATGTTGACAATGAAGGGAACCAGATAGAGATAAAAACTATCGCCGGATTCTGGCCTTTGCTTGCGAATGTAGCGAATGAAGAACAGGCAGGAAAACTAATTTCTCACCTTACGGATACAGCTGAATTCTGGAGAAAAATACCATTCCCCTCTCTCGCAGCAGATGAACCGGGATATGCGCCCGAAGGAGATTACTGGAAAGGCTCTGTATGGGCTCCAACTAACTATATGGTTATTAAAGGTCTGCAGAAATATGGCTATCACGAGCTGGCCTACACAGCTTCAAGGCAATACCTCGACGCAATGGCCATTGTATTTAATAAAACCGGTACGGTGTGGGAAAACTATATGCCAGATTATCACAAACCCGGAAGCCAATCCAAACCGGATTTTGTGGGTTGGACAGGGTTGGGTCCCCTTGCCATGATTCAGGAAGACATTTTAGGAATCTCCATTAATGCACCCAAAAACACTATTATATGGAGAATTCAAACAGATGGTACGCACGGATTTAAGAACATCAGAATGGGGGAAAACACTATCTCTCTTCTATGTGTGAAAGATCCATTTGAAAACGAAACCTATAATATTTCAGCCTCGTCCAAATATCCTTTTAAACTATCAGTAATAATAAACGATACAACAACCACATATAATGTTGTAAAAGAGCTCAATAAAGATATTATTCTTAAATAATTATCATCATACAAACTTCCGGTTGTTTTATGGTTGTTTGCATTCAAATAATTAATACTTTCGCGGCCTCAAAAGGCAGGCAGCATGATTATAGTAGAAAATTTACGCATTCAATTCGGCAAACGTATTTTATTTCAGGATGTTAACTTAAAATTCACCGCAGGAAACTGTTACGGTATTATTGGCGCCAATGGTGCAGGAAAAAGTACTTTCCTCAAGGCCATCGCCGGAGAAGTCGCTGCATCGGCAGGGAACATCACTCTGGGAAGCGGTGAAAGGCTTTCGGTTTTAAGTCAGGATCACAATGCTTTTGATAAATACACAGTGCTTAATGCAGTATTGCGCGGGCACACCGTTCTATGGGATATCATGCAGGAAAAAGATGCTATTTATGCCAAAGAGGATTTTTCGGAAAAGGATGGCATGCGTGCTGCCGAACTGGAGGAGAAGTTTGCCGATCTGGACGGATGGAATGCAGAGAGTGATGCGGCATCGCTGCTCAGCGGACTGGGCATCAAGGAAGATCTGCATCAGACCCTTATGGGGAACCTCAGCGGGAAAGAGAAAGTAAGGGTACTGCTGGCACAGGCACTCTTCGGAAAACCCGACAACCTTCTGCTTGATGAGCCTACCAACGACCTGGATATGGAAACCGTTCTCTGGCTCGAAAATTACCTTGCCAACTACGAAAACACCGTGCTGGTAGTCTCGCACGACCGTCATTTCCTTGATGAAATCTCTACTTACACGCTCGATATCGACTATGGCAAGATTTCCCTCTTTGCCGGGAACTACACCTTTTGGTATGAGAGCAGCCAGTTAGCACTCCGTCAGGCTCAGAAACAAAAACAAAAAGCTGAAGACAAGAAAAAAGAGCTGCAGGAGTTTATCTCCCGTTTCAGTGCCAATGCCTCCAAGTCGAAGCAGACCACCAGTCGTAAGAAGATGCTCGAAAAGCTTAACGTGGATGATATTCAGCCTTCAACACGAAAATACCCCGGCATAATCTTTACTCCGGAGCGGGAACCAGGAGATATGATCCTTGAAGTTAATGGACTCAGCGCTTCTGTGGACGGAAAGCCCCTTTTCAGCAACGTGGAGTTCTATGCCAACAAGATGGATCGAATTGCATTTTTATCAAAAGATCCACGTGCTATGACGGCATTTTTCGAAATTATCAACGGCACAAAAAATCCTGATGAAGGCACTTATAAATGGGGTCAGACAATAACAACAGCATATCTGCCCCTTGATAACTCCGAATACTTTAATAATGAACTAAACCTTTTTGACTGGCTCTGTCAGTTTTCGGATGAAACAACAGATCTTTTCATAAAAGGCTATCTGGGAAAGATGCTTTTCACAGGAGAGGATGCAGAGAAAAAATCAAAGGTACTCTCAGGAGGTGAAAAGATGCGTTGCATGATTGCAAAGATGATGCTCACCAATGCCAATGCATTGATTCTTGATACGCCCACAAACCATCTGGACCTGGAGTCTATTCAGGCCTTCAACAACAACCTCACGAAATACCCCGGCAATATCTTTATGGCATCGCATGACTACCGTTTCATTAATACTGTTTGTAATCGCGTTATTGAGCTCACACCCAATGGCGCCATCGACAAGCTCATGACGTACGATGAGTATATGCAGAGTGA
>CAZQNY010000102.1:0-10844 GCA_964594665.1 uncultured Bacteroidales bacterium | reverse complement strand
AAGCCGGGCGATCAAATCGTCCGGTTTTTTTTGTGCTTGTTTTACCTTTTCACCGTGGAGAAACAGAGGCACTAAAATTCCTTTGCAACTTCCATCCTTTTTTTGGGGGGGGTAAAAATTGATGTTTCTGCGGTTGGGTTAATGGATATTGTGTATTTATTCCACCGCGGAGTTTATATCATACAACAATAAAACAACACCTCTACTGTAGCTCCAGCAGACGGTCGTCCTTCATAACGCTGTCGCCGGGTTTTACAACAATAGCTTCTACTTTCCCCGATGATGATGCCAAAATTTCGTTCTGCATTTTCATAGCTTCAAGTATCACCAGTGTCTCACCTTCCTTAACGTCCTGTCCCTCTGAAACCATAACTTCCAAAATCTTGCCAGGCATGGGTGCAGTAATAATGATCCCATTTTCTTTACCCTGCTTTTTCTCCAGCATCTTCTTACGCTGATATGAAATAGGTGTTTCAATGCTGAATGAGTACCTGTTACCATTGATTTCCACAATATACTTATTCTGCTTCTTCTCAATAATTTCTGCTTTATGCTTACGGTTTTTATACAGCATCTCAAACCGATTATGGGTCTGTTCCTCAACACGGATATCTTCAGCAATACGGTTGACTTTCATCTCCTCATCAAAAAGTTCAAAGGCATATTTCTGTTTCCCCAGAACAATGAACTTTGCTTTTTCTTTTTTATTTCCAAAAATGCCCATACTAATCAAATTGATTTCATTCGTTTATTAAATAACCATGGAGAGCTTTTATCGTCACTAAGCTCCTCAATGCCTGCCATTTCCTTAATATAATCCAACAAGGCAAGGTAAGCAGCAAGCATCTCTTCGCCCTTTTCCTGATGAAAGAGGCGATCCATTTCATGTTCGATAAAAGAAGTATTAAAATTCCCATTCAAAAAGGCCTCATTATGCAATACGGCCTTAAAAAACGGCACAGTTGTCTTCAATCCCTGTATTTCCACTTTTCCTAATGCCCGCAACGCTGTTGAGATAGTTTTTTTTCGGTTCTCACCTCCAACGATAAGCTTGGCAATCATAGAATCATAATCTGGAGGAATCACTGCTCCCTCTATAAACCCTGTATCAACACGTATATTTTTCCCACCTGGCATTACCATCCGCTTAATAATCCCTGTATTTGGTGCAAAACCTGCCTGCACATCTTCGGCATTAATACGAAACTCCATGGCCCATCCATCAAGTGTAACCTCATCCTGCGAAATGGGCAATTTCTCTCCCTGCGCAATACGAATTTGCTGCTCAACAAGATCCATTCCGGTAATAACCTCAGTAACAGGATGTTCAACCTGAATGCGGGTATTCATCTCCATAAAATAGAAATTTCCTGCGTCATCGAGAAGAAATTCAACAGTACCAGTGCTATGATAATTCACTGCCCTGGCAATAGCTATAGCCTGTGCTCCCATACGTTGACGCAAATCATCATCCAGTGCCGGTGAGGGAGCCTCCTCAAGAAGCTTCTGATGCTTTCGCTGAATGGAACACTCACGCTCGCCAAGATGTATAACATTGCCGTGCATATCGCCAAGGATCTGGAATTCGATATGGCGCGGGTTCTCGGCGAATTTCTCGATAAAAACAGTCGCATCATTAAAAGCTTTCTCCGCCTCGGAGGTTGCCAGACGGAACATTTTTTCCATATCAGCGGGTTTTCTGACAATGCGCATTCCTTTTCCCCCGCCACCGGACGCTGCTTTAATAATTACGGGATACCCAATTTCTGCAGCTTCCTTCCCGGCAATTTCTGCATCACTGACACTACGCGTACTCCCTTTTAACAGGCTTATATCATGTTTTATGGCAATTTGTCGCGCAATAGTTTTATTACCCATTCGGTATATTGCTTCCGATGAAGGGCCAATAAATGTGATTCCGCTGTTTTCACAACGCTGGGCAAAATAAGCGCTCTCGGCCAAAAACCCATACCCCGGATGAATGGCGTCAATACCATGCTTTTGTGCCGCACCCACAAGACGCTCCACATCCAGAAACGGCGGTATCTCATAGGCGCCACCGGAAAAATCCATCACCTCATCAGCTTCTTCCAGATACAATGCATTGGGCTCTGCCGCCGTAAGCACAGCCCATGTTTTAATTCCCATAGCCTTTGCCGTACGCATTATTCGTATGGCGATCTCTCCACGGTTGGCAATAAGTATTGATGTGATATTTTTCATAGCTCTACAATTTATAACGGTATATTCCCATGCTTCTTGGGCTGACGCTCCACATGCTTGTTGCGCAGAGCCTCAAAAACACGGATAAGCTTACTTCGGGTATCAGCAGGATCGATAACTTCATCAATATATCCTTTTTCATCTGCGATATAAGGATTTGCAACCTCCTCCCGGTATTTTTCCACGAGTTCTTTTTTCATCTTTTCAGGGTCGTCGGCTGCCGCGAGTTCCTTACGGTAGATAATCTTTACCGCCCCTTCGGGACCCATAACGGCGACCTCTGCCATAGGCCAGGCAAAATTAAAATCACCACCCAGATTTTTGGAGTTCATAACAATGTATGCACCACCATAGGCCTTGCGAAGTATAATTGTTATCCTCGGCACTGACGCCTCAGCAAAAGCAAACAACATCTTGGCTCCATGACGAATAATACCGGAATGCTCCTGATTGACACCAGGAAGGAAACCGGGAACATCCTCCAATACCAACAACGGAATATTAAATGCGTCGCAGAATCTTATAAACCGCGCGCCCTTGTCAGAAGAATCGATATCTATTGTCCCGGCCATGACCTTGGGCTGATTGGCAACAATGCCAATAACCTTCTGATTTAAGCGGGCCAAACCGGTAACAATATTGGGTGCAAAGCCTCCGGCAACTTCAAAAAAACTGTTCTTATCGATGATGTTTTCTATAACCTCATGAATATCATAGGGTTTATTGGGGTCGTCAGGGACTATAAGACGCAGGTTTTCAGGATTCTCGGGAGCCACATCACCACGGCTGAGGATTGGCGGATTCTCCAGGTTGTTGGAGGGCAGATAGCTCAGCAACTTCTTGACTCCCAATATGGTGTTCTCCTCATCATCGTAGGCAAAATGTGCCACTCCGCTTTTGGTCGCGTGAATGTCAGCACCACCAAGCTCTTCGAAAGTGACTTCCTCATTAAGAACCTCCCGTACCACATCAGGACCGGTTACAAACATATACGATGTCAGGCGGGTCATAAACACAAAATCGGTTAGCGCAGGAGAATATACAGCACCCCCTGCAGCAGGACCCATAATAACGGAAATCTGCGGTATCACACCGGAAGCTTTAATGTTATTCCGGAAGATACGTGCATACCCTGCCAGGCTGGCAATTCCCTCCTGAATACGGGCACCTCCGGAGTCAATAAGAGCAAGCAACGGACCACCCATTTTAAGTGCCAGCTTCTGTATCTTATCGATCTTTGCAGCATGTACCGCTCCCAGTGAGCCTCCCATGACCAAAAAATCCTGGGCATAACAGAATACCAGCCTGCCGTTTACCTTTCCATGACCAATGATTACGCCATCTCCATAACTCTTCTTTACCGTTCCAAAACCGTGAGAGGTGCCTTCAGGAACCACGTAGGCGTCAATCTCCTCGAAGGTGTCCTCGTCGAACAGCAGTGCTATACGTTCCCGGGCCGTAAGCTTGCCCTTCTCATGTTGCCGGGCAGCATTCTCCCGGCTGTTCTGTGCTAAAAAAGCCTCCTGACGGTCAGTATACCGACGGAACGCTCTCCTTTTATCTTGTTCCATAATGTGCTATATGTCTTTAACAAAAGGGTTTAAAACCCTCTTTTGTTCACCTGTGGGCTTGTGAACATGTGATATGATTATTACCTTTACGGCGACAGGAACGCCAAAACTAACAAAAAAAATTTATATGAATATTCCGGTAATCATATCTTTCAGTATCTATATCTGTGGCATGCTGGCCATAGGCTTTTATTTTTACAAGAAAACAAAAAACATCAGCGACTATGTTTTGGGTGGCAGAGGGCTGAACCCTGTTGTTGCTGCGCTCAGCGCCGGGGCTTCGGATATGAGCGGCTGGCTGCTGCTGGGACTTCCGGGTTTACTCTATACCACGGGCATCAGTGGCGTATGGATTGCCATAGGACTTACCATTGGCGCATGGCTCAACTGGCAGTTTGTGGCCCGCAGACTACGCATCTTCTCGGCATCATTCGGCGATGCCATTACCATTCCCGGCTACCTCGCCAACCGCTTCGATGAACCCCGCCTGAGGCTTGTGTCTTCCATTATCATCCTTATCTTTTACACCCTTTATGCCTCCTCAGGGCTCGTGGGCGGAGCAAAGCTTTTCGAGGCTACCTTTAATATGTCGTACCAGACAGCACTTATCACCGGAAGCATAATCATTGTTTCCTACACCTTCCTGGGCGGATACAATGCGGTATCATGGACCGACTTTTTTCAGGGAATACTCATGATGCTGGCTCTCATTGTAGTACCCGTAACCATTGTCTTCGACCTTGGCGGCGTGCATGCCACACTGGAGATTATTCGCAGTATCGATATCGGTTTCCTTACCCTTGCGCATTCCGGCGGGATAATCGCCGTGGCATCGCTGCTGGCCTGGGGACTGGGGTACTTTGGGCAACCTCATATTCTGGTGCGCTTTATGTCTATCAATTCTCCCGCACAGGTTCCCAATGCCAAACGTGTGGGAATGACCTGGATGATCCTCTCCATGGCAGGTTCGGTCGCCGTAGGATTTTTTGGCATCGCCTGGGTTTCGGCCCATGATATTGCCCTCAACGACCCCGAAAAAATCTTTATCACCCTTTCACAGCTGATCTTCAACCCCTGGATTGCCGGGTTTGTCCTGGCAGCCATTCTCGCCGCCATTATGAGTACTATCGATTCGCAGTTGCTGGTCTCCTCGTCGTGCCTTACCCGCGACATATACGAGAAGTCGGTAAAGAAAAATGCAGGCGACCGTGAGCTGGTATGGGCAGGTCGCATTACTGTCATTGCCATTGCCATCGTGGCATGGATGATTTCTGCCGACCCCGACTCCAATGTGCTGGCACTGGTATCGTATGCCTGGGCAGGATTTGGCGCTGCTTTTGGACCTGTAATAATCCTTTCCCTCTACAGCAGCCGTATCTCAGGAGCAGGTGCAATGGCCGGGGTAATCGCCGGCGCAACAACAGTGATAGTATGGAAAAACCTTCACAGCGGAATTTTCGAACTTTATGAACTACTGCCCGCATTTATTATTGCTGCCGTTGCAGTTGTTGTCGTAAGCCATATTATAAAACCCGACAAACAGGTTTCGAAAACATTCCGTGACATGCCTGTAGAATAAAATCGTAACACCAAAAGCAAAAACGGAAACATTAAAATTGAATTGTTTTTATATTATGGCTCCTGCTGAAAATACGTGTCAAGCCATACCAACCGGTTATGTATCCAGGAAAACAAATAGTCTTTCTCTGTTTCCATATCAATATTACGATCCCAAACTGCATTTTCCTGATCCATTATATCTGATTGGGTTAAGGTATTAAAATGTGCTGAAAAATGATTTCTGAGATTCTCCTCACTAAAAATATTCCCGCGCAATGAGTACCATCGTTGTATTACCAATGTATTAAAATCACCTGCATTTGTCGACTGCATCCGATCAAAAAGATTATTGGACAGCATCCCCTGATAACCCGTGTGTGTGCCGTCCCAAAATACACCCCATGAACCATCCATATCCCAGGGAATAATACGAAACAGATCATCGCAGTCCTCCTTCACCAGAAAAGTATTCTTGCCAATATTGTCAAGAGAAAAAGTGAGATTCAAAAAAAGGTAGTAATCCACAAAATTCCATATATCAACCGAAGAAATAATCTTCTCAGTAAAAAATGCATCATCTTCATTTACAACAAGCCACCGTAACTCATACAAGGGATCCCAGTTAATACAGGACTTTGGATCAGGGTACTTTTGTTCCCACGAATCCCAAATGTTTATCCCGGGAGGCTCGTCGTTTAAAAATTCAAAAGTTGTTGCCCCATTACCCCAGTCATAAGCTTTATAAAGGACACCCGTAGTATTCGTCAGGCCAAGGTGCTCAGCATTAATGTTTTCATTCAAACTATAAAGCCCCTGATGCTCATTATTGAGAAATAACTCCACAGACACCCCACTGATACCCTGATATTTATGATCATCCATCATATCCCAGAGCTCAAAAGAGGCAATATTTCGCATGCGTCCATTATCAATCCACATGGCATCCAGTATCCAGTCGTTATTACTTTTCATATCAAATAAAGCATACGACCTGTCATCATTGCTATCAAAACTTCCTTTTAACGAAAATCCGTACGATTTCTTAGGATATTGCTGCGAGGTTTTTCCCCTGTATTCAATACCGGCAACATAAGTCTCCGAGGCCTTGCCCTGCTCAGGAAAATGAATATCTATACGGGCAAGGGTTTTGGGCTCGTCGTAAATAGTGTTTGGCGTAATAACCTGCACCACCGGAAGATTGGTAAATTGAAGCAGAATACACTTTTTTTCTCCATGAACTTCAACGCTAATTTCATACGATCTCTTATAACAAATATCTCCCAGGTTGTTGACCTGATGATTGTTCAGCTCCCGACCGTCAAAAGTCACTGATGCAAAATCCTGGAATTCCGTATAAGGAAAGAAATTATTCATCGCCGCGCTGTCGATGGGAAAACGCAAACAACTGGCATGATAGTCATAGCAACAGCTCTTGCCATTGAATTTAAGAATAGCTGAAAGCTCACAATTATCATCCACAATGCTATTATACACTACCTGATCTTTATAACATGAAGTATAAAGCACTAGGATAAAAAAAAGTACTGTAAAAAAGGCAATACGCTTCATAATTCAAGGTGGTATATGGCTTTAAGATAAAAAAAAGATAGCGGATATTCCGTGTTCAGATCCTGCTCATAACCCAGCGAACAATCCAATTCACCAACGGCAATAGCCAGTTGATCACCGGCATAAAAACGCAATCGATTAAACCTGGGACTGCTGAATGTTTCCTGACGCCGCCAAAGCTCACCGGAAAGGTACAGGTGATGCTTTTTACCGGCTTTATAACGTATCTTAATTCTATTGCGAAAGGCCGAATTGTTAATGTTGGCTGGCTGATGGGCAGAAAAAAGGTTCACATATTCATGCTGATAGCGTAAACGGTAATCCAGGCGCAGGCGCGAAGTAAGATTTCCCTTATACAACAAATCCAGACAGTAGCGATAGTCGTTGGTAGCTTTTTTTACGCGCCTGGCATTATATGTATATCGTATCGACGCCCCCAGCCGAAAATTCCTGTTCATCCTGTATTTACCTCCAACATCGAAGACATAATCGTCAAAAGAACCTGCATTTTTATACATCCGTAACTGCTGGACACACTCAAGCTTAAAATCATCACTTATCTCTTTCTCTACCTCTACGCCAAGCCACGCACCAAAATCACGGACAACAGCAATATCCTGAGCCGAAACACGCCACATTAACATAATAGCAAACACACTGAAAAGAGCCTTTTTCATGATTTCGAAATTGTAATAACCAACACCAACTCACCCAAGGTATACCCAATTAATTTTTTAGATTCAGAATAACAAAGATAATTAAATCAGGAATTTAAAAAACCATTGATGCGCTGAAACACCTGTATAAAATCACTGTTGACAGCATCCGGAGAAGCACTGTTGGCAGGAAATGGATTTTCATGCGTGTACTCACGGTCGAAATCCAGCTCCTCAACACGGATGTGGATATCCCGACAGGCGCCCTGAAGTGTATTTACCACCTCAAAAGAAGGTATTACACTATCCTTCTGCAATGTTATGGTTTAAATATCCTTTTCATACTCCCGCAAAAGCTCCCCCCCGGAAGGAACGCATCTTCTGATAGTCGGGCATGGAATGCAGGCGCATGCTGACAGCCACATTCGACAAGGTAGAATTTACAATATTGGGATAACGCTTTTTGCCCCTGCAGGTGTTACCATGCGATAATTAAAAAACCGGTTCTCCACAACCTCAATATCATTGATATGTACATCATCGCTGATGGTTCCCACTTCGGTATATATGGGATAGGTACAGCGCAAATCCAGGTCGTGTTTCTCACAATGGTACTGTGTTACGCCCGGAAGAATGCTGTAGGCCTTCGATTCAAAGGGAAATTCCCTGATTTCCGTTTTTGCAGTCATTAGAAATATGCTTTGCAATAGTAACTATAAACACACCAGCATATTGTAATCCTATAAAACATCAGCAAAAATTTTGCGAAAATGAAACCCATATACTGAATACGTTATCGCCAGTGGAATTAACCGGGGTCGGTTGAATAATGTCCATAAAAACAACCCCCAATAATATTTTCTGTGGGCATCCTTAATCCCCAAAACGAAAAAGGAACGAACAAAAGCAACAAAATGGATAAACCGCAGCCGCTCCCTGTTTTTTGTGTTGGGATTAAACCATTTTAAAAAATCCAATACACGATGATAGTATTCCTTTCCCCCATAAATGCCCTTAATGACCTTTCGATACCCCCTTAATAAATCGTTTTTATCCATTTTAGGCGTAAAATTCATCGAAAAATCAGTGTTGTTTCCGCTGGTCTCGCCAATAAGCCTTCCTTCTCCCTTTAAACGTTTATAAAGCCGGGTCTTCTTCGGAGCATTAAGCAACCCTACCATAGCCGATATAATGCCACTCTCTTTGATGAATTTTATCTGTTTCTCGAATATCTGCGGTGTATCATGGTCGAAACCCAAAATAAAACCTCCATTAACTTCCAACCCGTATTTCTGAATTTCATGAACACTATCTACCAGGTCGCGATTTACATTCTGCACTTTTCCACACGCTTCCAGACTGGCATGCTCAGGTGTTTCTATTCCAATAAAAACTGTCGTAAAACCAGCCTCACATAGTAAATCCATCAACATTTTGTCGTCAGACAAGTTTATGGAAGCTTCCGTGGAAAAACGAAAGGGATAGTCTCGCTTTTTCATCCACTGAATGATTGCAGGTAGTAAATCCTCCTTCAGAAAGGCTCTGTTTCCAATAAAATTATCATCCACAAAAAATACATTACTCCGCCACCCCATATTATAAATCGCCTGCAATTCCATAATAATCTGCCGTGTGGATTTCATCCTTGTTCTATTGCCAAACAATGCCGTAATATCACAAAACTCACAATTAAAAGGACATCCCCTGGTGAGCTGCAGATTCATGGTATTATACTTCGATGTTTTCACTAAACCATAATCGGGAACGGGTGTTTGTGTCATAGCAGCATATTCCTGCGTAGAATAAATATCGTGAGGTTTGCCATTATGTAAATCAGTCAGAAACCTCGGCAACGTAATCTCCGCCTCATTTAAAATTAAATGATTCAAATCCTTATACGAATCCGGATCCTCTGTAAATAACGGGCCCCCGCCAACAATCTTTTTGCCCAGCGAATGACATAAATCAATCACCTCACGGGCTGCTTTTGCCTGTATATTCATAGCACTCACGAAAACATAATCAGCCCATAAAATATCATCACTGCCAAGGGATTCAATATTCATATCAATAAGCTTTTTATGCCACTTCTCCGGCAACATCGAGGAAATAGTCAATAAACCCAATGGTGGATTTACTGCCCGCTTTGAAACAAACTTTAATGCATGCGTAAAGCTCCAAAACGTGACAGGATATTCGGGATATACCAATAAAATATTCATCGCTTTTACTCCTTAAAAAAATGTTGTACCTGTCCTCATCAACGATGAAAACTGATCGCCTGAAATACAATCACCCTGTTAAATATCTGACTGTTAACATGATAATTTTTTAGGTAAAGATATATACACAAAAGGCCTGTAAGGGAAAAAAGGGACAGACAGGAAGGTAAAGGGGCAAAAAAGAAATAGAGGGACAGGAAATTACGCCACTGCTTCGATGGTAAGCTGCAGATCTTTGCGGGAATAGGGCTTGCGGATAAAGCCATTCATGCCGGCTTCGCGGGTGAGGTGACTAAACTCCGACTCGGCAAAGGCCGTAAGTGCTATGATGGGCAGCTCATGGCCGTTGTTGCGGATATGCTTTGTGGCATCAATACCATCGAGTACGGGCATGGCCAGATCCATAAGAATGAGGTCGTAATGCTCGGAGCCAATAGCCTCGACAGCCTGTGAGCCATCGGAGACAATGGTAAACTGATATCCCATAGCCATAAGATCGGCACGGATGCGCACCTGGTTGAGGCGGTCATCTTCAGCGATAAGTATTTTTTTTGTTTTCAGCATATCCTGTGAATAAATATATGTTACAAAAGTAGGGCGTAAGGATTGGTGCGGCAATAGGTAAAAACCTGTAATTTGGGGTAATAGGGAAAGGGGGGAGCTACGCGGCATTACGTAGAAAACCCGGGTAAGAGGAATACAGCGGCGTCGGGGCAGGGAAATAGCGTAGTGTCTTGGGGAGATTCACATCAATCCTTTCAACAATCAATATTCCGGGAGGTATAGGGAATGCGTGTTGAATTATATGCATGCGGGAAAACGCAAAAGGATAAAAATCGAACAGGCATGAAACGCATAATTATCTGATTTACTGTTTATTGCCATGTTAAAATAAAAAAGATAAAAAAAAGTATGATTTAGGAGGGTAACAAAAGGGGTGATTTGGTATAAAGAGGGGTAGAACCAAAATTCTAAATTATGAAAAACCGAGAAAAAAGTAAAAAAGCGCCGGAGCGCATCAAGAAATCGACAATTACGCGACT
>CAZQNY010000101.1:0-10947 GCA_964594665.1 uncultured Bacteroidales bacterium | reverse complement strand
TTTCGCAAACGGTTGCATTAATTTAAAAAGGCAAAATGTTAAGGCATAATTATTTAATTCTTACCTTTACGGTAAACATCCATGAACTAAATACAGAATATGATTAATAACTATAAATTTTTATAGATCTACTAACTAACGAACAATCATTAACTATGGTGCACTTAAAAACAAAATTCAGAGTGTTCCTGTTGTTACTTTTTGGATTGGTCACAACAATTGGCTATGCACAAAAAGTCACAGTAACAGGAAAAGTGACAAGTGCCTCTGACGGCGAACCGCTGATCGGAGCGACAGTACAAATTGCAAATGATTTGACCCGTGGAACAGTAACCGACCTGGATGGTATGTTTACTCTTGAGGTAGAAAACGGTACTTTATTAAAGGTGTCGTTTGTAGGTTATGATGCCAAAGAGGTATCTGCCGGCACCGGGGGATTTATCAACGTAGCACTGGAGCCAAACTCGGAACTCCTGGATGAGGTTGTTATTATTGGTTATGGTGTGCAGAAGAAAAGTGATGCCACCGGATCAGTTGTTGCAATCGACAACAAAGAGTTCAACAAAGGAGCCATCACCTCAGCAGCTAATCTGATCACCGGTAAAGTACCCGGAGTACAGATTACCTCCAAAGGTGGTGCCCCCGGTGAAGGATCAAAAATTCTTATCCGTGGTGGTTCATCTCTGCGTGCCTCCAACGATCCGCTTATCGTTATCGATGGTATTCCTATCAGCAACGATGATATCGGTGGTATGCGTGACCCTCTCAACTTTGTTAACCCAGAGGACATCGAATCGTTTACTGTTCTGAAGGATGCTTCTGCAACAGCAATCTATGGTTCACGCGCCTCCAATGGTGTTATCATCATCACAACAAAAAAATCAAAAGAAGGATCTCCTCTTACTGTTAATTACAACGGTACGGTATCTTTCTCTCAGTTGACTGATAAAATTGATGTTTTTGGTGCTGACGAATTCCGTTCTCTCATTGAAGAACGTTACCCCAACCAGACAGGTATGCTCAGTGATGGAAATACAGACTGGCAGGATGAAATCTACCAGAATTCTATTGGAACAAGCCATGACATCAGTATTGGCGGAGCATACAAATGGCTTCCTTACAGAGCTTCCATTGGCTACGAAAACAACGATGGTACACTGAAGACTGACAACTTCGAGCGTACAACAGGTAGTTTGAACCTCAACCCAACATTCTTTGATAATCATCTGAAGGTAAACCTCAATGGTAAAGGTATGTGGGTGAACAATACTTTCGCCAACCGCGATGCTATTGGTGCTGCTGTTCAGTACGACCCAACAAGACCTGTTTACGAAGAAGGAAATAACTTTGGCGGTTACAGCTACTGGAAACAGTATGATTCACTAAATGCTATTCCTGTAGAACAAGGTAGCTCTAACCCTGTGGCTCTTCTCTACCAAAAAGAGGATATTTCTAATGCCAGCAGATATGTTGCCAATGCTCAGCTGGATTACTCATTCCATTTCCTCCCTGAACTTCATGCAAACCTCAACGTAGCCATTGACAAAACAATGACTGAAGGAACAAAAACAACTGCTTCTGATGCCGCGTTTGCATATAATTCAGTTTTAAGTGGTGAATATGAAACCTATACACTGGAGCGCACCAACGAATTACTTGACTTTTACCTGAACTACAATAATGTTTTTGGTAAACACAATGTTGGCCTTATGGCTGGTTACTCATGGCAGCATTTCCTGACCAATGATTCTACGTATCGTTTAAATGCAAATGAAGACCAGAAGGATATCACAAAGAAAGAATACTATATTGTATCGTTCTTTGGAAGAGCAAATTATGTATATGACAATAAATATCTGGTAACCTTCACCTTAAGAAATGACGGAACATCACGTTTCTCACCAGATACACGCTGGGGTCTGTTCCCATCACTCGCATTGGGTTGGAACATGAAGAACGAAACATTCCTTCAGGATGTTGACTTCCTTTCACAGTTAAAACTCCGTGCAGGTTATGGTATTACAGGGCAGCAGGAAATCAGTGACGACATGTATCCCTACATGCCTCGTTATACGCTCAGTAATGAAACTGCCCAGTATCAGCTTGGAAGTATTTTATACAACACGCTTCGTCCGGAGGGATACGATGAAAACATCAAATGGGAAGAAACAGAAACATTCAACATTGCTCTTGACTATGGTTTCATGAAAGACCGTTTCTATGGTAGTATTGATTTTTACAAACGTACAACTGTTGACCTGATCAACTTTATTCCGATTGCAGCAGGTACCAACTTCTCCAACTACTTATACACAAACGTTGGTAACCTGGAGAACAAAGGTGTTGAATTTTCAATTTTCACACGCCCTGTTGTTAAGCCCAACCTTCTTTGGGAACTTGGCTTAAATGCAACTTACAACCAGAATGAAATCACAAAACTGACTGCTGTTGATGATGAAGATTATCTTGGTGTTGAATGGGGTGATATCAGTGGTGGTGTCGGATCAAAAATCCAGATGCTTTCTGTAGGATATCCATATGCTTCATTCTTTGTGTATGAGCAGGTTTATGATGAAGAAGGAAATCCAATTTCAGGACTTTATGTTGACAGAAATGAAGATGGTATTGTTGATGACAACGACCGTTATCACATTGGCAAACCCACACCGGATTTAACTATTGGTCTCAGTTCAAGTGTTAACTATATGAACTGGACATTCTCCTTCTCAGGACGTGCAAATTTCGGCAACTATGTGTATGACAACGTAAATTCTGAAAACAGTATTTATGAACGTCTGTTCCGTCCCGAAGGACCCTATCTTTCCAATATCACAACAGGAGTTAGTAATACAAACTTCGTAAACCCCAACTATCAGTCGGATATTTACATCCACAAAGCTGATTATTTCAGGATGGACAATATGACACTGAATTACAAATTCAATGATGTTATTAATAACAATGTAGACATCAACATCAGTGCTACAGTTAACAATGCATTTGTAATCAGCAGTTATGATGGCATGGATCCGGAGATTGAAAATGGTATTGACAACAAACTTTACCTTCGTCCAAGAATTTATGTTTTGGGAGTAAATCTTGTATTCTAAATCACAAAAACAGATCAAATCATGAAGAAACTTAATTATATATTCATCTTAGTGACCGGAGTGCTGTTTATGTTCAGCTCCTGTGTAAAGGATCTGGATACCACTCCCATTGACCCGGATGAGGTTGTTGCGGCAGAAGTATATGAAACACCCGAGGGTTACAAACAAGTATTAGCAAAACTGTATGCCGGATTGGCCGTATCCGGACAGCAAGGTCCTGCAGGGCAGGGTGACATCAGCGGTATTGACGAAGGTTTTGGTCAGTATCTGCGTGGATACTGGTACCACCAGGAATTCCCTACCGATGAGGCGCTTATTGCCTGGAACGACCAGACAGTAAAAGATTTTCACTGGCATGAGTGGGGTTCCAGCGACGTATTTATCGCTGCCATGTATTACCGTTTATATTATCAAATCGTCGCATGTAACAGCTTCGTTCGCGAGTCGGCAACTGACATGGTTTCCGAGCGTGGCATCGAAGGTGTTGACGCAACTGATATCGCCTACTTCAGAGCTGAATCACGCTTTCTGCGTGCCTTAAGCTACTGGCATGCACTGGACCTTTTTGGTGGTGAGATTCCTTTTGTTACCGAAGATGATCCTATCGGTTCATTCTTCCCCGAAACAACAACCAATGATGCTCTTTTCGCATATATCGAGGCAGAATTGCTTGATATCGAAGATAAGCTGATGGATCCAATGACCAATGAATATGGCCGCGCTGATAAAGCCGCTGCATGGATGCTCCTTGCAAAACTTTATCTTAACGCTGAAGTATATGTTGGACAAGCCAGATGGGATGATGCTGCAATCTATGCCAAAAAGGTTATTGATGCCGGTTATTCGCTTGACGAAAACTACGCTCATCTTTTTATGGCCGACAACGATGTAAGTGATGAGATTATCTTTGCCATTAACTACGACGGACTGCATACCCAAACATACGGTGGAACAAACTTCATTATCCACGCTGCAGTAGGTGGAAGTATGGACCCCAATGAATTTGGTGTAGGCGGTGGCTGGGGAGGCATTCGTACAACAAAAGAGTTTGTACAAAAATTCTATCCAGACGTTGAAAACTTCAAATCAGGCATTGTTTCTCCTATTCCAAAAACAAGCAAAGAGTATCCTGTTATTGAAGTTCCCGGTGCACATCAAGGTTGGGATCCGGCAGTAGCTCCTCAGCTTGCTTCTGTAAACAGTGACGATATCTATGAAGGATATGTATATTTTGCTGAAGCCAACAACAATTTTAAATTCACTCAGGGCGGTTCCTGGGATGTTAACTGGGGCGATACAGGAGCCGACGGAACACTTGATCCGGGTGGAGATGATATTGCAGCTGGTGATGCAGGATATTACTATTTTGTTGTAGACCTGAATACATTAACCTATACCATGCAAAAAACCGACTGGGGTATCATTGGATCTGCAACACCAGGTGGTTGGGATGCTGATACGGATATGACCTATGATCCTGAAACAGGCCTCTGGAGTATTGTTGTTGATCTTGTTGATGGAGAAATAAAGTTCAGAGCCAACGATCTTTGGGATTTAAATTATGGCGATACCGGTGCTGATGGCATTATGGAAGCAGGTGGTGACAATATTGCTGTTACCGCAGGCACTTATAATGTTTCCATTAAACTGGGTACACCAGACTACACCTATACTTTGGAAATCACTGCACCTCCTGTTGTTGACAGCCGTGCTATGTTCCACAGCGATGGACAGAGCCTTGAGATCAATGATGTAGGACTCTTTACTGACGGATGGGCCATTACAAAGTGGAAAAATGTTAACTCTGATGGCAGTGCAGCACAAAGCCCTGACTACCCGGATACTGACTTCCCGATGTTCCGCCTTGCAGATGCATATCTGATGTATGCTGAGGCTACAGTTCGCGGCGCAGCCAGCGGTGATATGGGCCTTGCTATTGGTTATGTTAATGATATCCGTGAGCGCGCTATTGGTCATGATGGTGGAAATGTGAGTTCTATCGACGAGCAATTCATCCTTGATGAACGTGCACGTGAATTATACTGGGAGGCACACCGCCGTACCGACCTTATCCGTTACGGAATGCTTACAGGTGACAAATACATCTGGTCGTGGAAGGGAAACACAAAAGAGGGATTACCAACAAACGAACGTTATGACCTTTTCCCAATTCCTGCTTCAGATGTAAATGCCAATCCAAATCTGAGTCAGAACCCAAATTACGGTGGTTAAAACATTTAATATTAGAAAGTTATGAAAAAATTATCAATATTTCTTATGTTCATTGCGGGTCTGGCATTGATCTCCTGTACTGAAGAGGAGGTTGGCCCGACGCTCAATATTGCGGATGCTACTGCACCGCAGATCACGGCTCCTGCCGCTGGCACAGCCATTGAGCTTAACGAAGAAAATGCCGCTGAAGTTATTGAATTCACCTGGACTGCCGCAGATTACGGCATGAGCCTGGCCATCACTTACAACCTGGAAATGGACCTTGCAGGAAATGACTTTGCTGCTCCCATTACTATTGCCAGCGTTAGTGAATTAACTACATCCATGACTAAAGGTGATTTGAACGCAAAGCTGCTTTCCAACAACGTTGCAGCCGGTGCTACTGCCAGTGTTGAGTTCCGTGTAATTTCAAAAATCAGCAACGACGTTGACAACCTCGCCAGTGCTATTGTTGCTACTGAGGTAACAACCTATCTGGTAGTGATTGACTATCCTAAGCTTAACGTACCCGGTAATTACCAGGGATGGGATCCTGCCAACGAAACAACGGTAATCTACTCGCTCCGCAGCGATGAAAAATATGAAGGTTACGTTTATTTCCAGGAGCCTACAACCTTTAAGTTTGCCCGCGGAAGCTGGGATGAAAACTGGGGCGATGATGGTGCTGATGGTACTCTTGAAACCGATGGTGCTGACATTGCCGCTGATGAAGCCGGATACTACAAGCTTAATGTAGACCTTAACTCCCTGACATATTCTTTCATGAATACTAGCTGGGGCTTAATTGGTGATGCTACTCCCGGTGGATGGGATGCTGACACTGATATGACCTATGACACTGAAAACAGAGTATGGACCCTTACAACTGATTTAGGTGCCGGTGAAATCAAATTCAGAGCTAACGATGCCTGGGATCTTAATTATGGCGAAACGGATCCACCAACAGGATTCCTCTCTGAAGGCGGCCCCAATATTCCTATTGCTGAAGCTGGTAATTATACAATTACTTTAATTCTCAGCCAGGCAAACTACACATATGAAGTCGTTAAAAATTAACAATTCATAGAAAAAATAAAAAAAAACCGGAGGGCGATGCCTTCCGGTTTTTTTATATCCATACGATTTTCTGTTTCACTTATGCCGTCAATAATTCAAAACTCATTACAGTCCCCTCTCCTTTCGTACTATTGATTATAAGTTTACTATCATGTTTTTCCAGTAATTCATGCACTAACATAAGCCCTACACCTGATCCTTTTTCTCCTGCTGTTCCAGGAGAACTGGTGAATTTTTGGGGTGTTACCATTTGTTGTTTCATTTCAGGTGCTACTCCTGTTCCCGTATCAACAACCTGAATAACTACTTTATGATCATTATTATTGATAAAAGCCTTGATGATGACGGAGCTATTCTGATACGAAAATTTTATCGCGTTTGAAATCAGATTCATAAGTATTGTTTTCAGCATATTCCGATCGGCAAACACTATTGCATTAACAGAATTTGTCTCCAGGGCAATATTTTTATTTGAAGCTCTTTCGGCATAAACATCGTTAACTTCATCAATAACATCAGACAACTTTAGATTGACCGGGTTAAAAGGTATTTTCTCTGAATTATAACTGGCCCATGAAAGCAGGTCTTCCAATAATTCATGAATACTTACTGCGGAGTTATGCAGCTTATGGATCATTTCCCGTTTTTTATTACTATCAATATGATCATATTCCTGGTCAAGTAACTCCAATAATCCATGCATTCCTGAAAAGGGACTTCGTAAATCGTGTGAAACAATACCCATTAAACGATTTTTATCTTCAATCAGTTTCACCAATTGCTCTTTGGAATCTCGTAGCTGAATTTCCGATTGTCTGCGTTGAATCACTTCCCTGTTAAGTTTTTCATTAATTTGCTTTGTTTCCTTATACCTTCGAATAGCCATTACCAAAGAAACAATAAGCGCTGTAAGCAATAATGCAGTAACCAGCAGAAAACTGTTGCGTGTTTTACGCTGGGTCTGTAAAAGAGATATTTCTGTTTCCTGCTCGTGAAGCAAGATGCGGGACTCAAGGTCTGCATTTGTTTTTGCTGTTTTCTCGGTAAAGATTTCTTCCTGCAGGGCTTCATAGCGTTTTAAATAATCATATGCTTTCTCATACTGCTCCATTTCATCATACATATTACTTAATCCTTTCATAATTTTTAAAAGTATGATTCTCGAATGCAGCTGCAGGGCAATTTGCTCTGCCTGAAGGTAGATAGTTTCGGCAGCAGAATAATTCGAAAGGAACTCCTCCCACTCAGCCTGATGAAAAAGAACGATTGCAACGCCCAGATTATTTCCGGTTTCACGGTATACATTTGCCGCATTCTCAAAAACAGCGCGGGCATCCTTTTCGTTAAAATCATTGGGAAGTGTGGTCATGAGATTAGCTTTACTCAGCAACACGTTTGCCTGCTCGGAAACATTACCAACATCAGCATACATTTCATATGATTTTTCATAGAAAGGAAGTGCTTTTTCATGATCGCCGCTTTCATGGTATATAGATGCAATAACACGCATTGTATAGGCTATTTGATTTTTATCGCCAAGCTTCTCTTTCATTTCAAGGCTTCGCATTGCATATTCAAGAGCCCTGTCAAAATAGCCCATATCCAGGTTTGCATTTGCAATATTGGAATAACAAAACGCTATGCCCATTTCATCATCCAATTGTAAAAAAAGATCCAGTGCTTCCTGATGATACATCAATGATTTGTCAAGCTCGCCAATTTTGCGAAACAACATACCAGACTCATTTAGTAACTGTGCCTCTGTATGGGGCTTATCATATTCTCTGGCAAGCTCTATACCTTCGCGGGCATAATCAATACCTTTTGCCGGATCCATATTCCGATAGCTGCCAGCCAACTGAAGGCATATCTCCATGCGCTTTTCATCAACAGAATAATAATAATACTGCTCCAGGCTATCAATTACCGATTTCTGGCAATTAGCCGCTAAAGCAATTAAGATAAAAAATGTAAAAAATATGCTTTTCCTGATCATGGTGTAGTGATTATCATACAAATATAATTATTAATCTTTTGAAAAACATCAAAGCACAAACACCAAATAAAAAAAGCGCTATAGTAATAGTTACCATAGCGCTTTAACATTTTTATTTTTACTAATTAAAAAGTCAGGATATACGCCGTGTTACCCTTTACTGTAAAATTTTCGAGGTCTACTTTCTTTTGGTCAACAATATCATAACAGGTTGTATTATCTTTAATAAACTCATTGTAGCGAGTACGGTCAAACTTACGTTCCTGTTCACCTTTATTAACTACAACCATTACCATTTCATCCTGATATTTTCTAAAGTAAACATACATTCCATTATCTGGTAAAAAATGAGTAAGGTCTCCTTTAGCTATGGCTTCAGATGTTTTGCGCCATTTTAGTATTGTTTTCATAAAATCCATAGCTTCCAATTCGCTGGCAGATAAATTTTCACCGGTAAAGGCATTTTGTTTATCACCATTCCAGCCACCGGGAAAATCCTGACGAATAAAACCATGTCCCATATTTTTATCACCTGACATCAGGAATTCGGTACCATAATAAATCTGGGGAATACCACGGGTAGTAAGCAATATAGCTACTGCCATTTTATAGACATCAAGGTCTTGTTTGGTAACGAAACCAAAACGCTCTACATCGTGGTTATCAATAAAAATAACATTATTCTCAGGCTGAGGATAGAGAAAATCCTGAGCAAGGGTATAATAAATCCTGTTCATACCGGTATTCCATCCCTCATCTTCCAGAAGTCCGCTGTTAATGGCTCCATGCAATGGGAAGTCTGTTACTGAAGGAATATTACTGTCATAACCTTTACCACGGTTTGTTTTTTGATAAAAGGCTGTTAACCCTTCCTTTTGCAGCCAGGCCTCACCAACAATATTGAATTGAGGGTATTCATTGAAAATACGTTCAGCCCAAAGGCTTACCATTTCTTTATAGGGATAGGGCTGTGTATCAAGACGAATGCCATCCAGGTCGGCATATTCAACCCACCAGATTGTATTTTGAATCAGATAATTTGTTATCAACGGGTTACGCTGGTCGATATCAGGCATATGAACATCAAACCATCCCGTAAGCATTTGCTCGGTATCATATTCACTGGCATGAGGGTCGCTCAACACAGAGCCACGGAAATTACTGCGGGTAAAAGTTTCATGCTGGTGGATCCAGGAATCCATGGGTAAATCCTCAATAAACCAATGATACAGGCTTGAATGATTGAGAATATAATCCATAATTACTTTCATACCGCGATCATGACATTCATCTACCAGGGCAAGGTAATCGTCATTGGTGCCAATGCGGGGATCGGTATTGTAAAAATCAGTGATTGCATAACCGTGGTAAGAATACTCCGGGTTATCATTTTCCTGATACGGATTAAGCCACAGGGCAGTGAAACCCATATCATCAATATAATCAAGGTTATCAATAATCCCCTTCAAATCACCACCGTGCCGGCCATTGGGATCATTACGATCGGCTTTCTGCTTCATTCCGGGCTGCGAGTCGTTTTCCGGATTTCCATTGGCAAACCTATCGGGCATCAGCAGATAAATTGCATCTGCAGGAGAAAAACCCTTGCGTTCAGCACTACCCTCTTTGCGTTTTTTCAACTCATAATCCACAGTGATAATTTCCCTTGTTGCGGAATTATGAAATACCAGCTCCATAACTCCGGGCTCAGCATTTTCAAGGTTTAGATCCACAAATAAATAATTATTATTCTTCACACGGATAACCTGTTCTATTTCCACACCCTCATATTCAGTTGAAACAGTTAATCCGCCAATATTATCACCATGAACAAGTAATTGTAGTTGCGGATTATTCATATCTGCCCACCAGAATGGAGGTTCAATATGGTCAAAAGGGCTTTGCTGTGCAAAAGTCACAGCGGCAATAAATGCCAGAATAACTGTCAGAAATTGTCGTCTCATAATTTGTTAGTTTAATGACTCAAAGATACAAAAACACTATTGTAAGAACCATCGTAACCGGAAAAAGTTAGCTTTGCATTATGAATCCAATAATAGTTACGGCAGGCATTATTATTATCGATAAAAAAATACTCATAACACAGCGCAAGAACGATAAAACCCCAAGAGCCAATAAATGGGAATTCCCGGGAGGAAAACTCGAAAAGGGTGAAACATTGAAAGCATGCCTGAGCAGAGAACTCAACGAAGAACTGGCTGTTACAATTGATACTCCTGAAGCATTTATCACTGTTCAATACCCATATCCTGACAAAACTATCCGTCTGCATGCATTTATTATTCGTTCTTACACAGGCAGCTTACAACTAAATTGTCATCAGAGAATGCAGTGGGTTACCATAGATAATCTTCCGGATGTTGATCTTTCGGAAGCAGACAAAATCATCGCCGGCGAACTATTAAAAAACCCGAAGAAAATTCTCCGGGTCATATAATGTCAAAAATTATTTGTTATTTGTAAAAAATCATATACTCCCAGGGTTCCATTTCAAGACTCATGGTATTTTGAAGGGACACCACGTCACCTGTG
>CAZQNY010000100.1:0-10993 GCA_964594665.1 uncultured Bacteroidales bacterium | reverse complement strand
GAGGATTGGATTTCACATCTACAAACACTGTTTCTTCAATTGTTGAGTAGCTGTCATCAATAGATACTGTAAAGGTTGTTGGTGCTGTAAGCACATTTATGACCGGGTTTTCGATAAAAAACTCATGTCCCTGATCAGAAGTCCAGTGGTAGGTATACTCCTCAGAGCCTCCAGCCGGCATAGCAAACAAACTTACGCCTTCGCCTGAACAAACATACTCTGCACTGGCATAGGGCTCGGCACGTAATGGTCCACCCTTCAGCGTTATCATTACCTCTGCCTGCCCGTAACACTCACTTCCGCTATCATTTACCGTAAGGGTAAAATTAGTCGCTTCGGTAAGTACTTCCGTCTCAGTTGTTGCCGAGGAAGGATTCACAACACGATCCTGAGGTTCCCATAGATAGGTAAATGTATTGCTTCCACCGGTAGCGCTTCCTTCCAGTGTCGTTGTTGTACCATAGTTTATTTCGCGGTCATCACCGGCATTCGCATTAATACCTTCAATGATAGTAACCGTTTGTGTTATAACATCTTCACAGCCATACCCCGACTGGACAGTAAAAGTAACATTATGATCTCCAAAAGTAGTAAAGGTATATTCCGGGTTTTCTTCATCAGAGGTAGCTCCGTTATCATCAAAATCCCAATGGAAAGAGTCGATGGAGCCGCTTGCAATGGTTGACTGATTAGTGAATTCTGTTGGCACAAACTGACATACGCCGCTATAGTCATACTGGGCATCAGGCTTAGGTTGCTGCGATACCACCACAGTGCCGTTCATCATATTATCGCAACCACTTTGTTCAGCATGAACAGTATAGGTTCCTTCCTGTGCCTGTGGGGGAAAATTCACCGGACCACCTACGCCGAGAATTGTTACTGAAGGTGAAAACGGGTTACCATTTAGCAGCAGCTCATAGGTAACACCGGATTCACTGTCGTTAACGGTTATCACAGCGCCATCAGAGCCTTCGCAATAATAGTCCGGTCCGGAGATATCAAAAATCGTTGGTGATGGCACCTCTTCAATAACACAGGTTCCATTCATAGTAGATACACCACAAAAGCTGGATGCCTTAACGGTATAACTTCCCGGCACATCCCAGTAATTAAAGCTAAGAGGGCCACCACTTCCAAGGCGGGACTCCAGATATTCGCCATTACGACTAAGGTCATACCATACCATATTCTCTGTTCCGCTAAGGATAATCTCAACACCCTGAGTACCTTCACAGAAAGTGCCCCCATCGTTAAGATCAAATTCAGCCGGCAGGGAGTTCATTAAAATCACCATGGTGGTATCATTGTCACATAAACCATCATCAAAATAAAAAGTAACATTATACGCACCTGTAGTCATCATTGTTGGTGTCAGTGTCGCGGTACCGTCACCATGATCGTCAAGGCAGTCACCGCAATCAGGATCAATGGAGAAGGTCCCTTCGTCACGGTTGGAGACAAGCTCCTTTGGGCCATCAGTAATACATGCATTTGCGGGAAGACCGTCGAAATCCACATAAGGTGCATCTGTGACGACCATAAAGTCAAAGGCTTCCAGGTTGGCATAATTGGAGCATAAATCTGATACGGGACCATCAATGATCAGGCTGTGCATCCCGGTTTCAACGATAGGAGTGGAAGGATCCAGGACAAGTTTAAAATTAACCTCCTGAGTACCTCCATCTTCACAGGCCTCACCGATAACATCAAGGATAGTCAGTTCTTCACCATTTGGATCAAGCAGAATAAAATCAGCTGCTCCAACAGATTCACAGAGCATAAACTCTGAAAATTCAAAATACATTTCTGTTTCCCCGCTACAGCCAAAAGATTCCTGAACCCAGTTAATATAGGGTTTTACGTTATCATAAATATTTGCAGTTGAGGGGGAAAAATCAATAGTATAGCCCTGCACAGATTGCGTCCAGTTGCTAACACAAATAACATATGTTTCACCTTCAAGCACAGGTACATCAGCGCACCATTTATTGGTATTTCCACCACCTTCACAAGCAGACGTTCCACCCATAGCGCTCCATGACCCCGTATTACCATGATATCCGGAGCCGCCAGCTGCATTACAGGCCACCTGCAATGAAGGGTTCCCATAAATATCACCGCATTCTGCTTCTGTAAGGTTATACACACCCCAGTCATAATCATCGGACGAAACAATAGGATTTATTTCAAAACTCATCATCCCATCACTTTGTACGGTAATAATATACCAAACACTGTTTTTCTCACCATCCATACAGTTATTGGGGCAGGAACCGGAGCTTGGTATTTCATTAAATGAACCATAACCGTTATAAACATTCGATTGGGTATAGGACTCCTGACAAACAGGAATAGCTCCAAGACAATCCTGAAGCGTTGGAGTTTGAGCCTTAACAGAATTTACGAAACCAATACTCAAAAAAGCTAATAATGCTGTGTGTAGAAAAAATTTTATATATGAACGCATACCGAATATATATTTATAAAATAACATACTTGTTCCGCGTTTAAAAGTACTTCAAAACGCTTATAATAGCAATAAAATCAGTATATATTTACCCTATCAATAAAGATAACAGGGATTTTAGTCAGTTGTATTTATCGTAGCAATGTTACACTACCGGAATATTGCTCTGTAGAGAAAACATCTTTCTCTTTTTCAACATCAAATTTCACAATCCATACGTAGGTTCCGGCTGGTTGCATTGTTCCAGCCTTGGTGCCATCCCATCCAAAATCACCAACAGCATCGCCAAGCTCTTCCAAAACAGGAGATTCATACATAAGCTGTCCCATGCGGTTATAAATAAACATGCGAATGTTATAGAGTCCGTTTTCAGCGCCTATCGGTCCAAAAATATCGTTTCGACCATCATTATTCGGTGTAAAAGCATTGGGAAAATAAATATTTGCAGGTAAGATGGTCACAGTTTTACGATCCCAACAACCCAGAGCATCCGTTACTGTTACAGTATAATCGCCTTGCTCTGCAGCAAGATAAATATTGTTTGTTGATCCATCCTGCCAGACATAGGATGCATATCCTTCAGCTACTTCAAGAGGAGCAATTGCTCCCGGGAATACGTAAATGGTATCCGAACCAAAATCAATCTCAGGAAGTGGATTAACAACAACATCTTCTGTATAATTATAATCAACACCTCCATAGCTCACTGTAACGGACACAGAATAGGTTCCGGGTGCTGAGAAAACATGCAGGGGAGATAAATCCGAAGAGTTGTTGCTTCCTGAGTCCGGGTCACCGAAATCCCAGGATATTGCGTCAATATTATGTTTGTTTACAATATCAAAGGTGACTGTATTTTTATAACAGATACTATCATAGATAAAGAAGGGCATATCCAGATAACTGGTAACAAAATTCGGCAGCCCGCCCAACAGTTTCTGGCTTCCAAGATCCAGTCCTTTATCAGGGATTCCGTCAATATTGTTAAAATTACAAGCACTTCCCGGCCTCGAGGGGTTATGAATAACAGAGACATATTGCCCTTTATTGGTGATATGGCTGTATTTCGCACAATAAATCCTACGGTTGGGCGCAAGCTGTAACGTTGCGTAAACAGTATCTCGGGGGATACTGCTTACCAGGTAGGAAGATGCAGGATCCAGTGGATTGGAACGTGACAGGTCATACTGATAAATATCCGACGATAATACGGCACCCCAGTCGTGACTTGTAGCTGCATACAAAAATTTTGAATCAGCATCAAATTCCACACTGTAGGCACGCTCAAGAGACTCAGAGTCAATAAGTGCTATTTCGCCTGTTGAATTATCAAATGAAAAAAGTTCGATAGTTCCGTCCATCTGAGCACTGGCAATATAGCTGCCATCAGGAGAAAACTTCAATGAACCCTGGTTACTGGTCTGTCCCAGGTGCTGTGCTCCTTTTGAAAAAATCTTTGGGTTTTCCGCATGCAAACCCTGATCAGAAGTGACCGGATACACAAAGAAACGATTTGAACCTCTTTCATGCGCCAACACCCAGTAATCAATGCCATTGGCATGCTTCACAGCTGTTACATACTGGGGTGTTTCAGCAAGCAGGAGGACATCTTTTTCAACAACAGAGCCATATCCGTCGAAGGAAACCCTGGAATAAGAAAAACAGGTATTATCACTCCCCATGAAGTCCAGGTATTCATCCACAGCAAATACATAATAGGATTTTGAACGGCTTGGATCCGGGACAATAAGCGCAGGCTGTGAACACATAACACTACCACCAATAGATTCGCCATTGGGTAAGATCTGACCTGAGCCATTCCAAATGGTCTGCCCCTCAGTATACAATAAAAGATCTCCATTCGCATCACTCAGACAGGATGAACCCAATGAAAAAGTCATGGGGGAAGAAGCTATTACCGTAGGCGGATCCGTTGAAAAATCCAATCCGGATTCGGAAGCAAAAATCCAATTTTGTGCTTCCTTCTGCCCGAATGAAATAAGTGTAACAAAAATCAGTGTGAATGTTATAAGTAACCGTTTCATGTGTATTTTATTAATCAATGGCTGTTTTAATGATTTTCCTGCTTATGGATTGTCCTCCGGAGGTAAATTGTATAACATATACCCCAACAGGATAATTACTGATATCCAGAACTGTCTCATAGGAGGATTGTCCTGTAGGTGCAGTATCCTGATATTGTATCTTTCTGCCGGAAATATCCCTTATTGTTATTGTAGTCTCTTTTTCAAGCCCCATAATCGTTAAATTGACCTTATCTGAAGCCGGATTTGGATAGAGCTCGATTTCCAGTGTCTGGTTATTCAATTCTTCAATAAAATAAGAACACATAGCAAAGGAATAAATCACAGAGATTTCAGCAACATATTCACAGCCGGTATCTTTATTTTTTATTCTTACATCATAATCCTGGGCACTGGAACCAATTCCGGTAGTACCCACATGGATTGCAGGCTCTGTGGAACCATTGCTCCACAAGTAGGTACAATTAGTGCGTTGCGCATCCAGGAAAACAGAATCGTATACACAAACAAAAATGCGTGAATGGTCATTTGAAATAGAATCAAAACTTGCCGCAAGATCAACAACAGGGAGAGAATTAACGTCCAGGATAACTTCTCCGGGGGTGCTGTTATACGCATCAAATACTTCTACACTAATGGTATAGGCAGTATTCTGCTCAAGGATAAACTCAGGAGTTGCATCGGTGGAAGTCCAGCCACCCGGAGATGCGCTCCAATGGTAGGTATAATTACCACCACCGCCACTTGCACCACTATACAATGTAACTGTATCAAGATGACAGGGATATTCTTCTTCGATATAAGGAGCAGCAAACAATGGCCCACCCTCGACAATAATATTGACATTATCATCTGTTGCACAACCAAATTCATTAGTTGCCGTAACGGTAAAGTTTGTTGTAACCTCCATATTCACAGTTGAAGGATGCTGGGCGTAAGGGCTCCCTTCGATAAGCATTTCGGGTTCCCAGTAGAATGAGAAGTCCTCTCCTCCTCCCAGGGTTGCACAGGAAAGATCTGCTACATATCCATAATCAATTATGGTATCTGCAGCACTGGCAATAATCTCAGGATTGGGGTTTACAGGTACATAAACCGAAGCCACAACATCGTTATAACCATCGTTGATAGTTACAGTAAACGTAGTATTCTCCGTTAATGATTCAATTGCAGGATTCGGGATATTAAAGGTGTAGTTTCCCGGGTTTGACTCCCAGCTGTAGGTATAATTTTCCGTTCCACCCTGCGCATTTGCCGCAAGCTGAATTCCCTGGCCATAACAGGCCTGAGATGGTGTTGATTCCGGTGCGGAGCTTAACGGATATCCATCCAGCTCTACAAAAACCAACGATTCACCTATACAACCGCTAACATTATCTGTTATTGTCAGGGTAAAATACTGATCATCATAAAGATTATTTGTTGCCGAATTTAAATTCTGCGGGTCTATGACCAAATCAGCGGGAGTCCACTGGCAGGAATAATCTCCACTGCCACCCGAAACAGATCCTTCCAAAGTAGTATTTGTTCCATATTGAATAACCTGATCATCACCGGCATTGGCATCCACACGCTGTGCAACAGATATCGTTTCAGTATGTACATCAACACAGCCATTTTCGCTTGTTACCGAAAGACTTACATCAAAGTCACCATAGGTACTAAATGTGTATACCGGATTTTCATCGCTACTTGTAGCTCCGTTATCATCAAAATCCCAGAGATATGAGACAATATTACCGGGTGCAGGAATTGATGCTTCATTCTGAAATACAGTCTCCTCCGACTCACATATACCAGAAAAAGAGTATACGGACTGGGGTTGAGGATGAACAAATACAGTAGCATTACCTACTGCGGTACCATCACAGAACTGATCGCCAACGTACGTAAGTTTATAATCAGTAGTCTCAGTAGGGCTTACGGTTAAAATATAAGGTGAGTCAGTAATATTATCTATGGTTACCGGAGAACCGCCATTTGCTGTATAAGTAATACTCCATGGGGCTTCGCCGGAAAGATCTATTTCAATATCAGTGCTCTGGCCGCTACAAATGGTATCCTCACCGATAATTTCGCCATATGCAGGGCAGTCGCAATCCTTAATGCCGCTGACAATTGTTGGATCACAGTCAAAATCATCAACGATAGAAAATTCAAATGGTGTTCCTTCAGGGATCGGATCACTGGTAAAAACCGCCGTAGGACCAGGAGTAATGTTTCCCGGAGGGGTTACCTCATACAACCCCGGAGTTCCTCCTGTTATCAGGAACGAGACCGTATAATGCGTAAACTCAGCATTGCATACAGTCTCCAGGTTTAGCGTTTGTATTGCAGGATGGATATCAACAACGGCTTCACCGGTCATTTCCTCGGCATAGCAAAACTCATCCTTCACTTCAACAAGCGTGTATGATGTTGATGATGTTGGAGATACATAAATGGAATAAGAATTTAAAAAAGTAGATTCATCATAAATATTCTGTCCATCGGTATATCTTATATCCCAGGGTGAGTCACCGGTAAGATCGAAGAAAAGATAGGTCTGATCGCCCTCACAAATTTCGGCATTGCCATAAATATGACCGGTAGGATGCTGTTTCACATATACCATAAGGGTGGTATCACTACTTCCTGCCGCCTGAGTAATGGTAAGCGTATAGGGACCCGAATTTTGCTGTGTAGCATTTTCAATAATCGGATTCTGTTCTGTAGAGCTAAACCCCATCGGGCCAACCCAATGATATGATGCACCATTTTGTGATGCAGCATAAAGTTCAATATCATCACCTTCACAAACAGGGCTGTTAGTGCTTGCTTCAGGAGGAAGGATAGTACAGTCGGTTGTTCCGGTACCTCCTGTTTGTGAAAAGTTAATATTACAGGCCTGTTGACTATAGTTTGTAATAATCAGGATGTAATATTCTCCTGTCTGTCCATTGGGAATGTTACATGTTTCCGTTGCATTCGGAGAATAACTACAACTAACAACTTTATCTCCTGTTAGCTGCGAGCATGCATCATAAGGATCATCGAAAGGCCCCCAGCAACAGAAGTCTATATCTTTGGAAGGAGTACTGTACATATAGATAACCAAATTACCCGGATCTAAAATTTTCATATAATACCAGGCCGGATTGGGCGTAGATCCCAGACAATCGTAATCTGGTCCCTGTTGGCCACTGACTCCGCTTGTACCGGCGGGGAAAGTATAATTGGATCCTGTGCAAAATGGAAGTGCTTCTTCACAGGTTTCATTATCTGTCATTACTCCCGGAATCATTCGATAGCCCTCTACCTGAGTCCAGTCTTTACCCGGGAGAGTCAAATGGAACGCAGAAAGATATTCATCCTGAGATGCCTTTGGCAGAAAATTCTGATTTGCATTGGCTTCATCAAAAAATTCATGCACCAGCTCTACCGGAATTTGATTAAATAACTCCTTTGAAGCGTAAAATGACATGAGATTTTCGTTTTCAAAAGCCTGAAAATAAAATCCATCAGCTTTTAATAAACGACTAATAAAAAATGTTTGCTCATAATACTGCGGAACAGGTTCCAGTGAAATTAACACTTCAAAAAACTGTTCTGTTGACTCATCTCCTTCATACACATAATCAGACTTACACGTCTGACTATCAAAACTATAACTACTTTGTTGTGTTATGTTTTGTGCCAATAAATTTAATAATGGAGTAGTAAGTAAGAATATCGAAAAAAAGTACCTCTTAATGCTCATAATAACCGAAATTTAACCCTAATGATTTCGGTTCGTGAAGATATAAAAATTTTAATAACTGATAAGAATTCATTTACAAACTTGTAAATATTTCTTAACAGAGCTTTTATTGCAGAAACTTTTATGCAAACGATTTAAATATATTTTTGGTTAACGCAACAATGTTATGGTACCATTACGACGGATCATTCCCTGGTCAAACGGATTACCCTGCTCATAGATATCAATTGAATAGACATAGGTTCCACATGGAAGATCATTCCCCTGCTGATCGCGTCCGTCCCAGCCTTTATATACATTAGAAGAAGAATACACCAGCTGTCCTGACCGGGTATAGATATGCATTAAAAAATGCTGTACTTTATCCA
Organism: uncultured Bacteroidales bacterium; assembly: GCA_964594665.1. Taxonomy (GTDB): domain Bacteria; phylum Bacteroidota; class Bacteroidia; order Bacteroidales; family BM520; genus BM520. The sequence goes on along the minus strand of CAZQNY010000100.1, from coordinate 2,371 downwards.
GTTGCCCAAAGATGCGGAACTCATCATTCAGTCCATCTCCGTTAGGCGAGAAAGCTGTAGGAATAGGTATAGCCCCCATAGTAGGAGAAATAAAAACGGTATCGGTATTAAAACAGCCATTTTTCTCAACATAAACATAATATAAACCACCCTCTTCTGCCACAAACTCATTACCTCCCGATCCATCCTGCCATTCGTAATAGTCATTACCTTCTCCGGCAAACAAGGTTACGGGTTCATTTTCCCGGATATATCTGTCGCCGCCAAGGTCGAGAACAGGCATGGGCGTAACATCAGCATGTACCCATACAGTGTCCCTGCAACTATATTCATTTAAACCCACCACATAATAATCAATGGTTTCCGATGCAGTAAAAGTAACTACAGGCTCATTGATGGCCGAAAGTCCCTGTTCCGGGAACCATCTATATGACTCCGCACCTGACGCAGAAAGTTCCACATCAATACCCTGACAAATATCCACCGTTTCAGGGGAAACGATGACTTCCGGCATGGGATTAACCGTAACTTTAAAGGTATCTGCTACCGCTCTACAACCTGAAGATTCTATTTCCTGGGTTAAAAGCAATTCACCTACTCCCGGGTTTAACCAATCAACGTATACCTGGTCATCGGTGGTATTTCCGGTAATTTGCCCATTACCATTCACCTGCCATGAGCTGTTTACTCCGGAAACAGAAGGTGTAATATAGACGACCTGATGATCCTGTTCACAGGCAATGGTGCTTCCGGTAATAACCGGTTGCGGACCGGGAAGGATTGTCACATCCAGTGTCCGTGAAGATTTACATGCCGGAAGTATTTCGAGCTTCTCGGTAAGGCTCACTTTGCCCTGGCCGGCGCTACCCCAGTCGACAGATGTTGTTGCAGATCCCGGTGCAGTAGACACGCCACCTTCCACAAGCCAGCTGTATATACGATCCTGTGACTCAGAGGTAAGATAAATAACACCTTCTTCATTCTCACAAACCGTTTCAGGACCTGTAATATCGGGCACAGGACGATTCAGAACCTGAACTTCAAGTGTATCATACGACACACATCCCAATGGTGGGGGAAGTGTCTCTGTTAAAATAACTTTTCCGATACCTGAACCATTCCAGCTTACTGACACAGAGGTATCAATATTGGAACCCTCTATGCTTCCGCCTTCAATATTCCAAAAATAACTGTTGTTCCCGTGACCGGAAGAAAAATAGCTTACATCATATTCATTCTCACAAACAATAGCTTTACCATCAATATCAGGTTCGGGATTCATGACAGAAACAGTAATTTCCAACTCTTCACTATCCCCGTCAAAGTCGGTCATTTTGCAAAAATACTTTGTCGTAACATCAGGATAAACAGTAATAGCACTATCCTGAAAGGTTGCTCCCGGAGGATCCGACCACCACTCGTAGGTGTAGGGCCTTTGTCCGCCACCACCGATGGCAGTAAGCTCAACTTCATCACCACGGCAAATGTTAAGCGGATCGGCGGTAAGCAGCAGGCTCAATGGCCCGTTTATTACATTTATCACTACCCTGTTAGAATCACTTTTACAGCCATACTGATCTTCCAGTGACAAGTAGTAAGCAGTGGTATATGACAAATTCACAGTGGTAGGTTGCTCCAGAGTGGGGTCATCGGAAATCATTGATGCAGGGCTCCAGGAATATTGACAGCCTCCATTAGGACAATCGCTGCCGGATCCGTCCAACGTTGTATTTGTAGCCACAATAATGGTTTGATCCTCTCCGGCATCAGCAGTAGGTACGGGATAAACAACAACCTCAACAGTATCCCTAAACTGAAGGTCTCCGCATAGCGTAACTGCAGCGATGTATTCAGAGGTGGTTGAGGGAGAGACCGGAATGGAATCAGAAGTACCCAGATAATTACCGGGATCAACATCATCCAAATACCATTCAATTGGGCCCAGTGTACCACTTAAAACCGGGATATACGATGACAATATCTGCAGTGAATAGCTTGTTGCGGAAGGTATAAAACGCCATGACTCTTGATTTGCAAGCCATTGTGTTGCATTTCTTCCAGGCGCGACTACAGCATCAGTGGCATCAAGGTTCTGAACACCAAGCACGGCTTTACCCTCATACCAGTCAGGGCAAAAGGGTTTTGAATTCAGGTTAATATCAATGTAGTTCTCAGTTTCCCGCAACACAATCTGAAATGTGCCGGTTAAATCCTCACAGTTATATGCAGAAACCTGACAAAAACTAACGGTCATTGAACGATTTGGGGCTGTACCTTTTATTTCATAACCTACACCACCACTGAATGCCGGCGACCAGTCCTGCCAGGCACCCATAATACAATTTTTCGGAACAAAATCAGCATCATCAGG
>CAZQNY010000099.1:0-10998 GCA_964594665.1 uncultured Bacteroidales bacterium | reverse complement strand
TATGTTTTATCATTGCTCCATCTACTCTATATGGTCAGGATGCAGTGTCGAAGACCTATACAGATACGGAGCTGAAAAGTGCTGCGCTTGAAATCATGAAGGCTTCCGGGACTTGTGCATTAATCACACTGGATGAAAAATCAATACCAATGGTCAGAATAATGGATGTCTTCCCGGCTGAAAAGGATTTTACCATCTGGTTTGGCACCACTGCCCACAGTAGAAAAGTGGAACAGATAAGGAACAATCCTGTTGTCACTCTTTATTACGAGGATAGTGACAAAACAGGGTATGTGGTGATTCACGGAACGGCGGTGCTGGTTGATGATCCAAAAGAGAAACAGAACAGATGGAAGGAGTCGTGGGAAAATTTCTACCCCGAGGAGCGGGAAGGATATCTCTTAATAAAAGTAATCCCTGACTCGATGGAGATTCTAAGTGTTTCCCGTGGCATCACAGGGGATGAAGTGACCTGGGAGACTCCAACAATGACTTTTGAATAGCTGTCAGTCCCTCAATATTATACATTCGTAAATCAATAGTACAAACCATCGGTAGCGAAGAAGGATATACTTTTGCGAAAAACCGGTGATTTTAAAATTAAGAAACCAACTAAACAAAGTCATACACATTGCCAAGTCGCGCAAAACACCAAGAGTCCTACCAAAACTTGTCAAAGAGTATGCCTTTTCCAATAGTTTCACATTGCTCAAACTGTAAAATTTTAACCATATAACCGGAAATAATCCGACTAAGTGGTGGAAATTTGACACAAATGTGCTATTTTTACATCAGATAATCGGAATTGATCCGATTATCACATGAAATAATGGCATTATGGACTTTAGAACATTAATAAAAGATTATGCTGAGGCTCCAATCCCCAGGCACCTCATACTAGAATTATTAAGCGATTATCAGAGACCAAATGATAAAATCAGTGAACTCATCAAAAACAATGATCTCATCTCAATAAGAAGAGGTCTGTATATTCCCGGCCCTAATATGGATCTGGCAGGTCCGGAGCCATTTCTAATTGCGAATCATCTTCGTGGCCCAAGTTATGTTTCTATGGAATCAGCTTTATCATACTGGAACTTGATTCCGGAAAGGGTATTTGAAATAAGCTCGGTAACAATTAAAACATCAAAAAAATATAACACTTCGGTCGGAAGATTTAGTTACAATCAAGTAAAAACACCTTATTACTCTGTTGGGATAAAGAAAATTGATATCTCAAAAAAGCAGACAATATTAATCGCTTCACCAGAAAAGGCACTTTTTGATAAAATTGTATTAACACCAAACATCATCCTCCGCAGTATTAAACAAACGAATGAACTGTTGTTGGACGATCTTCGAATGGATCGTGAAATACTCAGCACCTTGAACATCGATGCTACGAATTCATGGATAAAATATGCTCCAAAAAGTAAAAGTCTGGAAGTTCTCATAAAAACACTTAAAGAGTTATGATTAAGGAATGGATTACAGAATATAACCCTCAGAATGAGGAAGATGTTTTATCAGCATTACGTGAGATGATGCAGGAGATAACACTGGCAGGTTTATCAAGAACAAACTTCTTTGAAAAAGCAGCCTTTTATGGTGGAACCGCACTCCGTATTTTTTACAATTTGGAGCGATTCTCAGAGGATCTGGACTTCTCCTTGCTTAAGCCTGATGCTGAGTTTACTATAGAGCCCTATTTTAATGCAATTCAAGATGAATTTAAGTCATTGGGGTTAACTGTAAGTATTAATGAGAAAAACAAGCGTGAAAGATCTTCTGTTGATTCTGCATTTTTAAAAGCAGAAACCATATGGCAGGAAATTGTGCTGGAAGATATTATTAAAGAGACAGGGGTGCGTTCAAACAGAACCATAAAAATAAAAATAGAGGTTGATAAACAACCACCACAAAACTTCGGTACTGAAGAAAAACTGTTGATTCGCCCATTTTCCTTTTATGTGAAATGCTATTCCAAACCGTGCTTGTTTGCGGGAAAAATGCATGCGCTGTTATTCAGAAAATGGAAAAACAGAGTTAAGGGTAGAGATTGGTATGATTTAGAGTGGTATATCCAAAAAGGGATTCCGTTGGATATAAACCATTTCCTGGCAAGGGCAAAAGATACCGGGGACTGGCATGAAGAAAAAATCACATCAGCGCAAATAATTGAATTACTGCATAAAAAAATCGACAATATTTCCTTCAAGAGTATAAAGGAAGATGTTGAGCGATTTATTAAAAACGATGCTGACTTACAGATTTGGAATCCAGAATATTTTCATCATTTAGTTGAAAAAATTAAGTTCGTTTTTCCCCTCAATATTATACATTAGTAAATCAACATTACAAACCATCGATAGCGAAGAAGGATATTTTGCGAAAAACCGGTGATTTTAAAATTGTTATTTACAGCTCCACCCAAAGGCGAATCAGACTAAGTCTTTTCGTCCGGGTTTCTTCTCACGATATCATGACCGGGATCCAAATGCAATTGCTCAGACGGCTTCTTTTCCATCCGTCGGTTTCCAACTTCAATTTATGCTTCAGAATGAGAAAAAACACCCAAAATGCAATCATGGTTTTTATTCTTCAACCCTTTTAACAGCAAATCTGATCTATTTAATCATATAATTCCACCATAACCTTATGAAGATGATAAACCGGAGAAATGCGATCCAAAACAATTATGCAACATAACCATTTCAGGGATACCAATAATAACCACACGACAACCTATACCTTTTCGGGTATAATCTTGTTCTAAAAGAATGTTTTATACCCTAAAAGTATAATTCAGATTGTTTCTCTACCTTTATACCCTAAAAGGTATAATCATAATGAATAATTTAAGCCAATTCGTAAAAAAAAGAAGGAAGACACTGGGGTTAACCCAGAAAGACCTCTCTTTCAAAGCCGGTGTGGGATTAAGGTTTGTCAGAGATCTGGAACAGGGAAAACAAAGTTTACGAATGGATAAAGTCAATCAGGTTCTAAAACTATTTGGCCATGAACTTGGTCCGGTACAATCACAAAGAGATGAAGAGAGCTAAAGTATATATGCATAATAAGTTGGCAGGAATCCTTACGGAAGATGAAAACGGATTCCATTTTCAATATGACCTATGTCCTGCATATGATCTTGTTGCTTCAGAGTTAGTTGTGGAAGGAGATGACGAAGATCTTGCATTAAGCTTAAATGGTAAAAAGAAAAAACTCAAAAGAAAAGATTTTGAAGTGGCCATGGCCGGAGCAGGACTCGATCAAAAGGTAATTGAAAATATTTTCAAAAAATATAAAAAAATACTTCCACAATGGGATGAGTTCATAATGAAAAGTTTCTTACCGAAAACAATGAAAGAGGAGTACATCTCTCTAATAAAAAGAAAATCAATGCAGATTGAATTATCGAAAACCCGGCTGTAAAAACATTGTTGAGCAGCACGAGATTCCGGTGAAATACACCGAAGAGGAGTGTTCCAACATCCTCGCGAAATCCTGTCATGATCTGGACATCCTGAGATGGATCATCGACAAGCCTTGCAAAAGTATTTCCGCTTATGGTAGTCTGAAGTGGTTGACGGATCCGAATCCGTTAACCTCAACCATCGATGCTTCTATTGAGAGTAACATTATGGGCTTCAAAGCAGAAGAAAGTCGTTTAAAAAAGCGGATTGTAGAGATGTAGGATTGGTTTGATGTGCAAGGTACGAGTTATCTCCTCTCTTCCAGCACCCTCATAATATCCCTGTTCTCCAGCACCTCTTTAACATGGCCGTTAATCCCAACACGGAACATTGCTTCACCAAGCTCTGTGGATTTTACTGAGAAGCTTTTCCCAAAAAGACGTAAAACCGGGTACAACCTTCTGGAGAGGCTATAGGACCAGTGTGGTTCTTGTCTTTTCTCCACCGGGTAGTTACAACATTAGAACAACGCTTCAATCTTCTGTTCTAATATAGAGAAGCCTAATACGAAAATTTCACTAATACCAAAACACGCAAATATTCATAATTTATAAAAAATTGGACATATAGTTGATTTGTGGTCAATTTTTATTAAAAAACACCTAAAATGTTCAGATATCAAAAATTATTGAACAGTTTTAGCAATTATGTCAAAAATTGGACATACATTTGTATTATGTTCATGAATCATGAAAAATTGAACAGATGCATCTATGAAAAATTTTGATAGACAGAAACCATACAACGATTTGCCGTTATTACCGCCAAATGTAGATATTGAAAATAACCCTGTCATTCTACGGCGATTAGTATTGGCATCAAGAGCTTTAGCAACTGTAAATGGAAATTTGAACAGACTACCGAATCCATTAATGTTGATTAACACCTTAGCGTTACAAGAAGCTAAAACATCAACAGAAATCGAGAATATCTTCACCACAGAGGATGAACTTTATAAGGCTATATCTAACACATATAAGGAGGAAAAGATAAATCCAGCGACCAAGGAAGTATTAAAATACAGAGAAGCTCTTTGGGCTGGCTACAAAGAATTGCAAGTCAATCAGACTATTGAAACAACTTTAGTTAAACGGATTTTCAACCAAATAAAAGAAACTTCATCAGGTTATAGACCTCCACAGGCGCAGGTTGTAATAAAAAGAGGTGAAAGTGAATTTTATTCCGGGGAGATTATCTATACACCGCCACGAGGAGAAGAATTGATAAAAACATTAATGGATAATTTGATAGACTATTTAAATAATGATGAAAAATATCCAATTGACCCATTATTAAAAATGTGTATCGCTCATTATCAGTTCGAAGCAATCCATCCATTTCAAGACGGTAATGGTAGAACAGGGCGAATTCTGAATTTACTATATTTAATTAGCAAAGGCTTATTGAGTCAACCTGTTCTTTACATGTCAAAATTTATAATAGTGAACAAAGAAGACTATTATTATAAATTGGGAGCAGTAACACAAAGAAATTCTTGGGAATCATGGGTTGAATTTATGCTGGAAGCAACTGAAAAAACTTCTTGGCTGACAAATTCCCGAATTAACGAAATTTTATTACAGATGGATTCAACTCTTGAATATGCTAAAGGAAAAATAAAGTGGTATAACAAAGAAGTTAATGAAGCGATATTTGGTCAACCATATATTAAGCCTGGTTTAATTGGTAAGATCATAGGAAGAACCTCAAGAACAACCTTGACAAAATACATGAATGAATTAGTTCACTATAAAATTCTTACTCCAAAAAAGGATGGAGTGGAAGTTATTTATCTTAATGAAGATTTAATAAGAATACTGGAAGGTAATATGTAAAAACTCACTCTATGAACGCGATCCTAACCACCATTGGCAGCCGTGGCGATATTCAACCCTATATTGCACTGGGTATTGAGCTACAGAAGCACTTTGAAGAGGTCTCCATCGTAACGCATCCCTGGGCGGCACCGATAATCAAACAATACGGTCTGAATCACATTCCTGCAGGGCCAGATATCGATATTCATTACGAGGCACGACAGTTCGTGGAGCATTCCAAAAGCAAGATGGAAGGCATGAAATACGCCCTTAACTTCATCTTCGACAACCTGCGGAAATGCCACGATGATTTCCTTAAAGCAGCGGAAGAGGCGGATGTGGTCATCGGTCACGGCATTGCAGGTCAGGTGGAGGCGTACCAGGCCAACAAACCTTTTGTAACGGTTTCCATAGAGACGATGGGTCTGCAAAAGCAGTTCCGGGTAACTGGAAATGTTATTAAAGAAGCAATGGTGTTTCTTGGTGCCAGGCTGGGCGGCGCAATGTTCGGTGGTCCGTATAAGAAGTTCCTCGCGGAATATGGTATCTCTGTTAAGGAAATCCAAAGCCGCGATCCGTATCTCGCCATAGTGCCCATCTGTAAAGAGATACAACCGCACAGCAAAAACTGGCGTGAAGAGACCGCCGTAACAGGATACATCTACGCCGACACACCAGAAACCTATACACCTGATGAAAGACTTGAAAAGTTCCTTAGTGCCGGAGAAAAACCCATTCTCATCACCTGTGGCTCCATGTTCCATGAGCAAAAGGAATCCGAACGTTTGCTGAAGGAGTTTATAGATGCTTTGGAAAAAAGTAACTCCCGGGCTGTTATTATTATGGCAGATATAAACGCTGACAACCCACTCCTCAACAGCGAGAATATCATTTTAGCCAGCGAGGTACCTTACAGCTGGCTACTGGATCGTGTTGGCATGGTGGTACATCATTTCGGGTTTGGCACTACCGCAGAGGTGCTACGCGCCGGAATCCCTTCCATCCCAATCCCCCATATCATGGATCAGCAACAGCGTGCAAAACAGATTTCGAAGCTTGGCTTTGCTACACAGACTATTAATGTAAAAGGGGAATTCTCTCAGCATCTTGCGAAAGCAATAAATGAAGCAAAAAACAACACCAACATGAAAAAGGCGTGTGAAATGCTGGCAACAACAATAGCAAAGGAGAATGGGATAAAAACTGCCACAACAAAAATCCTAAAGTATCTGGCGTAATTGAATTTTCATCTGTAGCTTGCAGCCCGTTATAATTGCACTATTTTTTTTCAATGCTAATACTACACGATGAAGATACATCAATACATATATTCCTTCATTTATGACCATTTTGAAAGAGAGTTGAGCAAACTCGAATCAAAATATATCTTCCATGAAGAAGACGTAGAGAAGGTTCTTTTTTCTGATATAAAGATTGAACCTTCAAGCAGTGCATTTATAAAAAACAGAATCGATATTATTTCATTTTCAAAAGATTACGACGCCTTAATAGCAGACATCAGAGAAAAAGCAATTGCTGTCGAAGGTTTTAAAGTTGAGTATTTGGTTTTTGATGGTGATACTACCGGATACTCAACAAGGCTGAAAAAACTGAAAGATATCGGCTATAGCATTGAAGGTATTCCCGATTACCACAATCCCACCATATCCTATTCCTTATGTTTTTACAATGACACGTGGTATTTCGGTATTTTAAATAAAAACAAATTCGGATGGCAAAAACACCTGCATAAACCCTGCTCTTACAGCAACTCCATAAATATTAATGTTGCCAAAGCACTTGTAAATATTGCCGCAGAAGGAGACAAAGAAAAGAAGCTCCTGGACGCCTGTTGCGGTGTGGGCACTGTGATGCTGGAAGCCTGTTTTGCAGGTTTTAACATTGAAGGGTGTGACAATAACCCTAAGATATGCAGCGATGCGCGCCACAACATATCACATTTCAACTATTCCGCAGAGGTATATTATTCTGACATAAAAGATATTAGCACCCGTTACGATGCAGTTATCGTTGATCTGCCATACAACATTTTCAGCAATGCTACCGATAATGATCTCCTGCATATTATAAAGTCATCAACTGAAATCGCAGACCGCCTTGTCATTGTATCAATTTCTGACATTGAGGAGGTTATCAACAAGACAGGCTACAGAATAACAGACTGTTGCAGTGTGGGAAAGAGGGGTAAGAAGACGTTCGAAAGGAAAATCCGGGTTTGTGAAAAATGAAAAACCCGATATGAAATATCAGGTTCCCCGGGAATTATAGCCTTTTTTAACTGAGGCGCAGTTTGCGTTTTCCGATGCTAAGATATGGCGATTTTTAAATGTGAACAAATATTCAGTTAAGGATTTTTCCGATATCTTTGGTTTGGTGAAATAATCTCATAAACCTACTCTACACCTAAACACCGCCCTTAAAATCAAAGCTTAGTTGTGTTTGCAAACCGGCCAATTCTGAAAGCACTTTTTTGAGTGTTGCAACTTCTATGGTTGTTAGCTGATCCATCTCAACCATGTTATCCGGTGGTACATTGTTCAGCTCTTCCTGTGACTGAAAACGTAACCTTAACTGCATCAGGAAGCTGTATGAAACCGTTATCTCATTATATAACTCTTTGCTTATCAGATCTTGTTTATATAACTTCTCGTATCGTCTCAAGGTGTTTGTCTCCCGGATTTTGTTTTTCAGCGCATAAATACGTGCAAACCCGGTGAGAGGCATTTGAATTTTTTTTATATCAATTCTTTTGCTCTCGTGTCCTTCTTCATCCCCAACAATACTTCCAAACATACTGACTCTTGACTTTGCACGGATAATGGGATTCGCCATATGCTGAAAGAATACAGCCTGGTTTTCACTCTCAGCGTGGATATGATCCACCAGATACTCTATCATATCACTTTTGCCATAGATACAGCGCAGATCAAAAAAGATGCAGCTGTCCAGGATGCTCTGAGGGTCACTACTGGTAATCCATGAGGTAAAATAGGCCTTCCACTTATTCAGAGACTGCGTCCATTTGGGGTTCATCGCCATGATATCTCCTTTACAGAATCGGAAACCAATCGTATTGAGTTTGGTATTCACATCTTTTGCCAAAAGAGCAAAGTACCTTTTTGCTTCCTCTTCACTCTCTGTATCCAGGTCCTGATAAACAATGGCATTGTCCTGATCCGTTGATAATGTTTGCTCCTTACGGCCTTCACTACCAAGAGCCATAAAAGCAAATTCACATGGCGGCGGGCCAATTTTCTCAATGGCCAGCTCAATAAGCCTTACGGTTAACGCATCCGATATAGAGGTAATGACACGGGTAATATTATCGGTTTTATCGCCACTCTCAAGCAAGGCATTTACCAGTACCGGAGTACGGTTGCTAATACGTTCCAGTGTTTCAATATTCTCCGCCGCTTCTATTTCACGTATGATGAAATTCACTGAATTTTGCTGCAATGATAAAATCTCATAGTAGTTTATCACTCCCAGATTCTCTCGTTGCAGATTTCTGACCAACAGATGCGAAACATCTTCATTTTTAAACATTAGCAGTGCTTCATACAACAGCGCATCACTGGAAATAGCAATCACCGGTGCCGACATTACTTCTGATACCGTCGTTCCATACTCCAGATTTTGGGCAAGAACACGCACTTTCAGATCAATATCAGTTATCACACCAATAACTCTGTTATTAAAAATAACGAAAATAACATCACTGTTCTTTCTGGTCATCAATGCTGCAGCATCACCAATAGTAGTATCAGGTGCACATGTTATCAGCTCTTTGATGTATGGACGAATGGGCTGATTCATCAACAAGAGTGACATCTGCATTTCCTGCGATAATTGTGCAGATCCCTTTTCCAGACGCTTCTGCCTGGTAACATCTTTTGTGATCACGATATAACTATCCCCACTGGCATAGGCCACTTTAGAAACAGATATGATCACAGCTTTTTTTGTGTCGTTACAACATTTAATTTGCGTCTCCAGTGTTACCGATTTATTCGGATCTGTAAATTTCTTCAATACTTCAGCCCACTGAAGCTCAAAGAGTTCATTGAAGCTCTTCGACAAAATGTCTGACGAAGCACATTCAAGCATTTCGGCAAGTTTCAGGTTGGCAAAAATAATTTGCTCATTAATCAACATCAGCGTTCCTTCTGTGGAGGCTTCTACCAGTGACTTATAACGCTGCCTTGACAGGATAAGACTTTGTTCTGCTTTTTTCCTTTTATTCTCGATATTTAAACTCTGACGGATGATGGAAAACAGTGCAATACTAATGACCACAATAATCAGCACAGAGATTCTAAATAACCTGCCACGCAATGATGCTATTTCCTGATCAACATCATCAAGGTAGATTCCTGTACCGATAATCCAGTTCCACTCCGGATAGGCTTTAACATAAGAAAGTTTGGGTACCATTCGGGTGGAATCATCTTTCCATTGCCAGATATAGTTTATAAATCCCTCCTCATGCTCCTTCACGGTCTCTACCGCTTCCATAAATAGAAAACTACCTTCCGGATCCTGGTATTTACTCAAATCCGTGCCATTCAACTCCGGCCGGTAAGGATGCATAACCATAAATGGACGCATATCAACGATCCAGAAATAGTCTTTCCTTTCACTGCCGTAGCGCATAAGCTCAATGGCTGCTGCTGCCTGCTCCTGCGCCTCTGCCAGTGGGATATTGTCCTCTTCGTACTTCAGCTGGTATTCATCCATGATACTCCACGCTGCATTGGTAAGCTCGCTGATCATCTCCTTCTTGTTCTCAAGCATTGTTCGCTCGAATCCGGGGATTATGATGGCAAAGATTGAGACAATAAACAGTGCCATGGCCAAAACCGAGGGCAGGACAATCCTGAGATAAAATTTATAGATGCTGTCTTTTAACATTGCTATGATACGGTTAGTTATTAAACTCTTACAGCTTTTACCCAGCCTTCATCTGTATCAAAAATACAAAATCCATTTCTAATACGGTTTCCGGCAATAGCCGGAACGGAGATGATGGTTGGTGCGTGGAGAGAGTATTTCCTGCGAAATCCCTTCGACACAGTTTCTTTTTCGGAAACAAGAAACAAGCCACCCGGGTGTATATGTCCGGTAAAACTAAATTGAAAATTATGGTCTGACATGAAACGGAGGTGATCTTGAAACTCCATATGTTCACGATAGAACTTCGCCAGGGAACCACTCAAATTAGGATATACATAATGGGAAAAAAGGATGTTTCTGTTATCAACTTTTAATAGTGATGTTTCCGGAAGTTTTGACAGATACTGAATGTCCTGCTGCGTGTAATTTGTTTCCAGTTCCACATGATCATATACCCATACCCTTCCCTGTGCAAGTTCCTTTTGTTGGTTGTAATTAAGATCATACCAGTCAGAAGGGTACTCAAAGCCGGGGATGTTCAACGGAAGTTTCCCGGCAGCATGATAGTCGTGGTTCCCGGGAACAATAATCTCGCAGTTCTCACGAATGATATGCAGGCACTCATGTGCATTTCGGGTATCAAAATACGGGTAATGCAACACACTAAAACCTGAAATATCTCCAAGGCATACAACCTTATCACATTGCAGCTTTTCAATCTTCTGTAATGCCAGTTTAAGGCTTAACACATCCTCATGTATATCGGAGATAATGGCTATTTTCATGCACAA
>CAZQNY010000098.1:0-11287 GCA_964594665.1 uncultured Bacteroidales bacterium | reverse complement strand
GTTGGTGTCTTTGGCCCGGAAAGATAGTCCTACCAAAACAAATGCAGTTAGTATCCTTTGAGAAAGATACAATTTGGTGGTCTGATGAATTGTATGAAATATTGGGGTTCGACAAAACAGATCTGCCACCTAACTTTGAAGCTTTTCTGAAACGCCTTCCTAAAGAAGATGCCAAAACACATAAAGAACTGGTTGAAAGAGCGGCTAAACATGGTAAGGGGTATTTGGAAACTTTCCGTTATCAGATTCCCGGTAAGAAAATGAAACATATTTTTGTAAAAGCTGAAGTTATACTTGATGATAATAATAAACCAAAGGGATTAAAGGGCACCTCGCAGGATGTAACCGAACGTATTCTCGCCGAAAATGAAATCCGAAATCAAAAAGAGCTGTTTGAGATGGTCATTAATGCTGTTCCTTCTTTTATCTTTTGGAAGGATAAGGATTTAAACTATCTTGGGTGCAATACCTCTTTTGCTCAATATGCAGGCCTTGAAAAACCCGGCGATATAATCGGTAAAAGCGATTACGACATGGTTTGGGGTGCTGAGGCAGAGAAGTATAGAGTGGATGACCGGCAGGTAATTGATACCGTTACTGAAAAACGGGAATACGATGAAAGTGTGCTGGACCAGAACGGTAACAGACACTTATTACACACCAATAAAATGCCACTCACCAACAGTGACGGAGACACCATTGGGGTTATCGCCACCTGTGAAGATATTACAGAAAGGAAAGAGGCAGTAGAGAAAATCAAAGCCAGCGAAGCCAAATTCCGTGGGGTATTTGAAGAATCGAATGTAGGTATCGCCTTAGGCTCTGCCGATGGGACTGTAATAGAGGTAAACGATGAATACCTGAAAATTACAGGCTATACGCGTGAGGAATTTATTAACCTTAATTATGCCGACATTACTCATCCCGAAGACCTGGCTAAAGAGATACCACTGTTCGAACAACTTCTCAAAGGCGAGATTGAAAACTACCGTATTGAAAAACGACTTTTGGCCAAAAATGGCGAATACCGGTGGTTAGATGCTGCCATCTCATCCAGAAGAGATAAAGATGGTAATGTTGATCTGACGATTGCACTCGTCATTGATATCCATGAAGGTAAACGTGCGAATGAAATGATTAACGTTTTCTTTGAACAGCCCATGAACATCCACCTGATTGGCACCATCCAGGGGAAAATCACAAAAATTAACGAAGGATGGGTAAAAACACTGGGCTATACCAAAGATGAGACAATTGGTAAAAACATCATGGATTTTATTCATCCCGATGATCAGGAGCCGACAGTAAATGAATTAAAAGAGCTGGAAAGCGGAAAAAAAACCTTCTATTTCGAAAATCGTTACAGGCACAAAAACGGAACGTATATCTCCCTTGCCTGGTCGGCCATTTACAACACTTCCGGTAAACTATTGCATGGAGTGGCCAAAGATATTTCGCAACAAAAAGCGTTTCATGAGCAGTTGATAAAATCGGAAGATAAATACAAGGCTCTTTCCGAAAATGCCAAACATATCATTCTAACCCATACCCTTCAGGGAGAAATCACCTATGTCAATAAATTTGTGGCCGATTTTATGAATATGCCCAAAGAACAAATTATTGGCTTAAACATCGAAGACATAATTAAAGATGAAGAAGGTAAAAAAATGATGCGGGAACGCGTTGAAGGATTTATAAAAAGCAGTCAGAATATCCATCAATATGAGTTAGATATCAAAATTCCATCAGGAGAGGAGTATATCATTGAAGTTATTGGGAGTCAGATTAATCCTAAAGAAGAAAACAGCCAGGTACTAATTACCGCCTACGATATCACAGAACGCATAAAAGCAGAACAAAAAATACTTGCTCAAAATGAACAGTACGAGGCTTTAAATGAAGAATTGCAGCAAACAAACGAAGAATTGTTATCCACAGTAACACGGGAAGAGGAGATAAACGACCGGTTTGAGAAAGCTATGGAAGCCACTTCCGATGGTCTTTTTGATTGGAACCTATTGACCAACGAAATTTATTACACATCACGTTGGAAAGCAATGCTCGGATATAAAGACAATGAGTTACCCAACGATTTTTCGGTGTGGGAAAAGCTAACTGACCCTGAAGATGTTAAACGTTCGTGGAACATGATGAACGCATTGATAGATAGCAAGGAAGAGAAATTTGATATCGAATTTAAAATGAAACATAAGGACGGTCATTGGGTGGATATCCACTCACGTGCCGATGTGTTTAAGGATGAAAATGGTAAAGCTATCAGAGTAGTAGGTACTCATACCGATATCAGCCTGAAGAAAAAGGCAGAAAAAGAGTTATTACTTGCTAAGGAAAAAGCCGAGCAAGCCAATGCCCTTAAAACGGAGTTTCTGCATAATATGAGCCATGAAGTACGTACTCCTTTGAATGGTATTATGGGATTTTGTGATTTATTGACTGATCTCGAAAGTTGTTCAGATATACATAAACACTACACATCCATCATTAGTAACAGCGGAAAGCAGTTGCTGACAGTTATTGATGATATCCTTGAGATTTCTACCCTGGAAACCAAACAAACAACCATTAAGGAGGAGGTGTTAGATGTGAATCAGTTTATGATGGAGCTGTTTTCTATCTATGATCTTAAATCAAAAGAACGAAAACTGCCCTTATATGTATTCAAAGAGCTTACCAATGATAACAGTTTTATCCGCTCTGATAAGGCAAAGCTGAATAAAATTCTGAGCAATCTTCTGGATAACGCCTTTAAGTTTACCAACTCCGGGAAAATTGAATTCGGGTATTCAATACAAAAACCGGACATTGTATTTTATGTGAAAGATACCGGTATTGGGATCTCTGCTGATAAACAGTTCAAAATTTTTGAACGGTTTTCTCAGGAAAGTTCCTTAACAGCACAAACATATGGCGGCCTTGGCCTTGGATTATCTATAGCAAAGGAAAATGCAGAGCTGCTTGGCGGGACGATACGTGTTGAATCAGACAAAGAAAAAGGCACTGCTTTCTTCGTTGAAATACCCTACAAATTACCATTAGGGACAAGCACAAATCAGGGTAATAAGGTTGCTGATTTCAGTAACAACACCATTAATATGCTTGTGGTGGAAGATGAAGAAGTTAATTATCTGTATATAGAGGCCGTGCTGGAAAAATTCCAGGAAAGAAAAGTCAGGCTGATTCACGTGGTAAATGGTGAAGAGGCCGTGAGTCGTTGCCTGAGTGACGACACGATAGATGTAGTACTTATGGATATTAAAATGCCGGTTATGAATGGCTACATTGCCACAGAAAAAATTAAAGCCGTAAAACCACATCTGCCTGTGATTGCTCAAACGGCATATTCCACTTCTGCGGAGAAGGAGAAGGCTCTTGATCATGGTTGTGATGATTTCATCTCAAAACCAATTGACAAGGAGGAGTTAATAACACTGGTTCAAAAATTTCTGAACGGGGATTATTCCTGATGTGAGTATGAGGTCTGAATTGGATGCAATCTTATGCTAAATTAATCCAATTGATTAACTTTGAAACACTAATTCTTAAACCAAAAGCAGATGATACTTTCAGAAAGAAACTATACAGAGAAGATAAACGCAATCAGAAAAGAAGACTGGCAGCCACTTTTCGACCTTATCGACGTATGTGAAAGCATCTCGAAATTTGAAGTTGTGGTAGAGGAGGAGAGCGAGGAAGATGATGTAATTTATCTTTCA
The DNA here is from genome assembly GCA_964594665.1 of uncultured Bacteroidales bacterium. Taxonomy (GTDB): domain Bacteria; phylum Bacteroidota; class Bacteroidia; order Bacteroidales; family BM520; genus BM520. Next base: position 7,553 of record CAZQNY010000098.1, on the reverse strand, counting down.
CGGGATTCAGAGATAGCTGTTGTGAGTCAGTTTCGCAATATGGTATATGATCTTGAGATTATAATTGATTTTAACTGGGGCGGCTGGGACGAAGGCCGCAAAATAGCCAGAACTGAGAACTTTGATTTTGACACCATTGATATTCCTACCAAATGTAAGTTAATCACCGCTATAGTCCGTAACGACCGTTTTTGCACGGGTGCTTTGGCCGGGCAATTCGATACCGGACTAATACAGCAAATAGTAAAATCGATCCGCCGGCAGGTTGTTAATTTTGAATAAGGAACACGGTTTTCCACAGAGGATGCACAGAGTTTTACTGGGTTTTTACCGGGTTATTCATAATCGTCAGGTAAGGCCAATTCATGAATTGGCCCTACCTTGCTGTGTTGCTTAGCATCTTCCAAAGCGTGACAACCTCAAAGTCTATATTCAGATTGAAATAGCACATCAGCCGCTGCACCGCCAGGATGCTTAGCAACTTGAATATCGGGAATCCCGGATTGCACCCCCGGGATGCGATGAATCCCCGTCTCAACAAATCCTGCATAATTCTTCCCATTCATTCAATATTTTTTCTTAGCTTTGGGGTACTAATCACGGTACCAAAACCGCGTATTATCAGCAGTGGCTTTATTAACGATGAGTGAGGGTGTATTTATATGCTGAATTTGGGTGTGTATATGCATGATTTGGTGAGGTGGTTGGGGAAGGAGAGGAATGGAAATACAAATACACAACCTAATGGTGGAGGGATATGATTAAAAATTATCCACTAATGTTACAGGGCATTTAAAGACACAACTTCAGTATAAATGAAAAATAAGAAAGATCTTCCATATATAGATAATGTCGATTTTATGTCGGCAGAGTTGAGGCGACTTAATAATTTACGTTCAGAAATAAAGAAAAGGAAAACCAAAACAAAAAATCTGAAGAAATCAGAGAAGGAAGAGGTTTTCGCTAAAACAAATGGGACGTGTCATATCTGTGGCTGTGATTTAGAAAAAGATAAGTTTAGCATTACAAGTTCTTTTGGAAAGGAGAATTCAGTTGAAAATAGTTTGCCTGCTTGTCAAAGTTGTAAGCGGATTTACGATAATTATTTACCCTCTGAAATAAAGTGGATTTTAAAAATTGGTTTGTGGGCAAAAACTCAAATTGAATATGAAACTGAAATAGGGAAAAATATTGCAACAGAAATTATAGAACAAGAAAAAGAAGGAGAAAGAAGACGGAAAACAAAACGTAAACCACTAGAAATTGATGTATCAAAATACCCTGTTAAAGTTAATCCGTTTGTGAGCAAATCTGTTAAGAGGGAGTACAAAACTATTAAGGAAGTTTTATATTGGTCGTATGCGAATTTAAGTATGGCTCATAAAGCAATTGACGACAATACGGAAAGATATACAAGATTGCATTACTCTATTAGAGCAAAACTTTTCAAGGGAATGATGTCTGGTAACATGAACCCGCGTTCAATGTTTTATGAAGAAAAATCAAAACTCAATTCAGATAAATGTTGTGTCTATTGCGGTAAAACAAGAAACTTGCAGCTTGACCATATTATTCCAAGAAACAGAGGAGGTAAAGACAATGGAGAAAATTTAGTTTGGGCTTGTCGAAAATGCAATGCCTCAAAAAGTGATACAGATTTAATGGAATGGTATAGCAAAAACAATAGTTTTCCACCACTACAAGTTTTAAGAAATTATATGAAACTTGTAATTCACTACTGCAATGACAAAGACATTATGGATGAAAATGTAGATACATCATGTAATTTGAATTTACCTTTTGAAATTGCTTATATTCCACTAGAGTTTCCTCAACCCAAAGAGTTAATTCATAAATATGAAATTGAAAAAAACAGATAAAAACGCCCTGCTACATTGTATTAAAATAGTACCAGTAACAGTATGAAATTCAAAGGTTGTACGCCGTTTCAGCTTTCTTATAATTTGATAGGGAAGTGCCACGTAATCTGCCACTACATATACAATCTGCCGTTACCACAAATAAAATAAACTGTATTCAAAAAGGAAACTATGAGTGAAAATAAAGGACCAAAATTCATACGATTTTTCAACCCTATTATAAGAGTTCTTGATGAACTTGGCGGTTCGGGAAATTCTGGAGAAGTGAAGGATCTAGTAATCGAGATGATGGATATTCCTGAATCAGAATTAGAAGAAAAACTGAAAAGTGGAGCATCCAGAGTCCGAAATCAAATAGCCTGGGCAAGAATATACTTAGTTAAATATGGACTTTTAGATGATTCTTCAAAACGGGGAATATGGAGTTTAACAACAAAAGGTGCTGAAACAGAATTGTCATTTGACGATTCATTAAAACTGTTTAAGGAAGTTCATTCAAGATTTGTTGCTAAAGATAAAAAGGCGAAAAATAACACTAAAAATCAAGATGAAGATATTGAAGAGCATGTAACAGCAGATGAAGAGTTATCAGACGATTTGTTGACTGTTTTGCAAAGTTTATCACCAAATGGATTTGAAAGAATTTGTCAAAGACTTCTGCGAGAATCCGGATTTAAAAAAGTTGTAGTTACCGGAAAGTCTGGTGATGGTGGTATTGATGGGGAAGGAATTTTAGAAGTAAATCCTCTGATGAGTTTTAAAGTATTATTTCAAGCAAAACGCTATCAAGGTACTGTTGGTTCATCTACAGTTAGGGACTTTCGAGGGGCAATGCAAGGCCGTGCAGATAAAGGAATTATCATAACAACTGGACGTTTTACTCAAGAAGCTAAAAAGGAAGCAATTAGAGATGGTGCTCCACCAGTAGAATTAGTTGATGGCGAATTATTAGTTGATTTATTTGAGAAGAATGAATTAGGTCTTAAGCCAAAAATTGTTTATGAGATTGATAAAGAATTTTTTAAAGATTTTATGAAATAGAAGTTACGTATGCTAACAATGAACCGTTCGGACTGTGCGCAGCATAAAGTCTGATCGAGGTGTTGAAATAACCTATGGGGATTGAAACCACCACCCCATATCCTACACGAACCCTCCAGTCTCGCACCTTTCAGGAAGCATAGCAGCGACCTAATCGTTCTCGTATGTGCCACAACCGCAACGCGCTGCCCGATGAATTCCGCCTCTTTTTCCAGGTAAAACAACAATCACATCGGATAGCCAGACTCTGCGTTACTTTGCCGAAAATCCAAACCAAAGGATAATTAAAATGGAACAATGGTGGATTTTCTGACGATTTATCATGGGATAATTATGATAAACTCTGCGTAATTTGTTTTAAAAAAAATCCCGGTAACCCAACTACCTCACCAAACCTGAGTACTCCCTCTTTCCTCCCTCTTTTCCTCCTTCATTCCTCCTTCTTCCTTATTCGTATATCATTCTTCAATACAGCTGGTTTATTGAATATAGATATACGAATTACGAGGAAAAAATATTGAGGGAAAGACGAAACCCCATACTTGACTTCATGTGGTAGTGAGACGGAATCCCTACAGGATTATCCAAGACAGCAGCGACCTGATCGTGCCGGCATGCGCGACGATTGCGATGCGCCGGCCATGGAACTCCGCTTCCTGCTCCAGGTAAAACTGCTTCACGCGCTCTGCCTGGTCCACAAACGACTCGCCGTTGGGGGTGCGCTGGTGTACGAAGTTGTCCATCCAGTGCTTGCCTTAATAATATTTTTCCTACTTTTACATGTGGAGCTCATCGATACGAGTAGACTATTCACTTTGTACGGAATTAAACATCAAAAAAGAAAAAGATGATATTTTCCCAAGACACAAATGATAACGTATGAATAATCAATTATCACCATCAGAAATTATAAGCATTGTAGAATCCGGCGAAGGCTATAATGCAGAGTTTAAAGTAAGAGTTCCTGCAAAAGTTAAAGAGCTGTCGGAAGAGATCTGTGCTTTTGCAAATTCTACCGGGGGTGTTTTGTTTATTGGTGTAGATGATGATAATATTATTCAGGGTGTCGAAATTGACAATAAAAAACGCTCATCCATTCAAAATTCTCTGAATGAGATTAACCCACACTTACCTACCGACTTTTACCCGGTGGATGTAAATGGAAAAACAGTTTGGATTATTGAAGTAAGTTCTGGATCGCAAAAACCTTATGCACTTTCCGGCGCAATATATGTTCGCCAGGGACCCAATACACAAAAAATAATCTCTGTTGAACAAATGCGTGATTTTTTTCAGCAATCCAACAGAATATACTTTGATGAAGCCCCTTGTAAAAATTTCAATATTGTTGATGACATTGATGAAGAACTCTTTGAAGAATTTCGAGTTGATGCAGGGTTGTCAAAGGCTATAAGTAGTGAGCAGATAATAAATAATCTTCGGTTGACGCTACCAGATGGCAGTTATAAAAATGGAGGTGTTCTGTTCTTTGCCAGTAAACCGGAAATCTTTATTGAAACTGCAGAGATTCGTTGTATTGCTTTCGAAGGAATAAACAAGACTCACATAATTGATGATAAAGTTTTTGGAGGAGCCTTGGTAAAACAATACATTCAGGCAATGCAATGGCTTAAAAGTAAATTAAACATAAGTTACAAAATAGAGGGAAGTGGACCACGAAAAGAGATATGGGAAATACCGGAAATTGCACTAAAAGAAACAATCATTAATGCCCTTTCACATAGAGATTACTATGATAAGGGAGCCCGGATTACCATCGAATTCTTTAGCAATCGTGTTGAAATAAGTAATCCCGGAGGTTTGACCAGTGCTATAAAGCCAGCCGAATTTGGCACAAAAAGTCATAGCCGGAATCCATTGGTTTTTGGTCTGTTTGAACGTATAAATATGGTAGAAAAGATAGGCTCCGGTATAAGTCGGATTAACGATGCGATGAGTGAAGCTAAGCTATCTAAACCTGTTTTCAAGACAGAAGGTATGTTTACTGTGGTATTTAATAAGAGTACTGTGGAAGAAACTGTGGAAGAAACTGTGGAAGAAACTGTGGGAATAATTCTTAAAGCAATGAAAAAGAACCCGAGAGTCACAGGCAAAGAGCTGCAGGAAATAACCGGATTATCCAGACGTGGAGTTGAATATCACATTGAGAAACTTAAAAAGGAAAAAGTAATTGAACGTGTTGGCTCTACAAAAGCAGGAAAATGGAAGTTAATTAAATAATTTATGTAGGGTATAAACCAGGGTGTAAATCTAAACGAGAAAGATAGCATCTACACCTCCACCACCTCCCCATACTCCACCCCCATCTTAAACGCATCCTCCAGCTCAATGCCTCTCAGGTAGCACAGCAGCGACCTGATCGTCCCGGCATGTGCCACGATAGCAACGCGCTGGCCATGGAACTCCGCCTCCTGCTCCAGGTAAAACTGCTTCACGCGCTCTGCCTGGTCCAATTTAGAAAGGATTGTTAGCTCTTCTCCGCTGTTTATTCAAATGGGGAGGCTATGAGACAATAAATCAATAAACAATAATACATTTTTTCCTACTTTTACATGTGGACTTCATCAATACAAATAAACTGTTCACTTTGCATGGATAGGGTATTCACCTTGTCCGGAATATGCATCGAAATGGATAACAGAAAACAGAATGGATAATAACAAAAAGAATATAATTATATATAAGACTGCCGATGGAAAAGCATCGGTAGCACTGTTTGCAAAAGACGGCAATATTTGGATGAACCAAAACCAGCTTGCCGAACTTTTTGCCACCTCAAAGCAGAATATAGGGCAACATATATCTAACATACTGGAAGAGGGTGAATTAGAAGACAATTCAGTTGTAAAGAATTACTTTACAACTGCCCCCGCCTTCTGAAACTCGCCTTGTCAAAATGAAGTTAAGTGAAAAATGAAACAATCGAAAAAATCTCTTCTCTTCGTTCGGGATCAGTTCGACTTAATAATTTCAGTGCACTATCGCTTCCGAAATCATAGTCTCACTGAACCCAAAGCTGTTTGACGGTCGTTAGGCTTCGACGCCGGGAGAAGACTATAAGGAGGAGTTCTTTGGATTATGAAAAACCCACTAATGACGAAACTTGACAAATAATTGCATTTTCGTCAATAAGGGACTATCTTTGGAGGAAAAAGAGAAATGATAGAGAGAAGATTATACCTAAATCGTCTAAAACAACTAAAAGACCAGAACTTAATAAAAGTGATAACCGGAATAAGACGTTGTGGTAAATCTACTCTATTAGTAGCGTTTATGAAGGAGCTGCTTAAAGAAGGAGTACCAAATGAGAACATCATTTTTCTGAACTTTGAAGAAAGAGAAAGTTTACACCTTACCAATTGGACAACACTTTATGACGAGATAACCGAACAAGTCGATCCCCATAAAAAATACTATATCTTCTTAGATGAAGTACAGCTTATAGATGACTTTGAAAGGTTAATAAATAGCTTATTTACTAAAAAGAATATTGACCTATATGTCACTGGTTCAAATGCTTATTTATTGTCGAGTGAATTGGCAACTCTTTTGACAGGAAGATATATTGCCATAAACCTACAACCCTATTCTTTTAAAGAATACGCATCTGCATATTCTGAAGAAAAAAATACCGACAGACTTTTTAGAAAGTATATCAATGAGAGCTGTTTTCCCGAAGCAGTAACGCTTTCAAAGAGCGATGAAAATCTGGTAAATGATTATCTGCAGTCAATTTACGATACCGTGATAATTAAGGATATTTCACAGCGTCATAAGTTACGGAACGTAGCTAATTTACATCGAATTGTTAGTTTTCTTTTTGATTCAATAGGTTCAAATGTCTCACCCACAAACATTGCAGCTCAATTAAACCATAATTCACCAAAGAAAATCTCGCATAACACGATTATTAAATACCTGGGTTATCTTACTCAGTCATATATTCTATATGCTGCACCCCGATACGACATCAAGGGAAAAGAATTGTTATCTACGAATGGGAAATATTATGTGGTGGACTTAGGACTAAAAAACATCACAGCTTCAAATAAATATGAAGCAGATTTAGGTCGAAAACTTGAAAACATAGTTTACTTTGAGCTACTTAGACGCGGAGGGAAAGTTTATGTTGGAAAACATAATGACAGGGAGATTGATTTTGTGGTTCAAAAGGCAAACAACAAACGCGAATATTATCAGGTAGCATATACTGTTAATGACGAAAAAACCTTTAATCGTGAAATTTCGGCATTTGATAGACTTAAAGATAATTATCCCAAATTTCTATTAACATTAGACTACGACAACGTCAGTATAAACGGAATTCAAAAAATCAATGTAATAGACTGGTTGTTAGATTTTAATCACGGCAACATTGTTTAAGGTGATTAATTGGTGGAGATGTTTCAAACCTCCACCACCTCCCCATACTCCACCCCCATCTTAAACGCATCCTCCAGCTCAATGCCTCTCAGGTAGCACAGCAGCGACCTGATCGTGCCTGCATGTGCCACGATCGCGACGCGCCGGCCATTGAATTCCGCCTCCTGCTCCATGTAAAACTGCTTCACGCGCTCTGCCTGGTCCACAAACGACTCGCCGTTGGGGGTG
>CAZQNY010000097.1:0-12078 GCA_964594665.1 uncultured Bacteroidales bacterium | reverse complement strand
TTGCATCCGCAATAAAATACCATAACCATGAAAATTATTCTGCGGATTCTAATACCTCTCCTAACACTTTTCCTTATGGCTTGCGGCAACAAACAAGATTTCGAAAAACATATGCTTGATGGTAACTGGGAATTCAAACAAGTTGATGGCTCCGACTGGATGCCGGCTACAGTACCTGGCACCATCCATACCGATTTGATGGATAACGGCGTCATTGAAGACCCCTATTACCGCCTCAATGAACATGATGTACAGTGGGTTGACAAGGTTGACTGGGAGTACAAAACCACGTTCCACGTGGATCAGAAATATCTGGAAAATGAAACGATAAAACTACATCTCGACGGCCTCGACACCTGGGCTACTGTGTACCTCAACGGTAAGGTAATCCTGAGCGCTGACAATATGTTCTATCAGTGGGAGGTAAATGTTAAAGAGTTACTTTCACAAGGTAAAAATACGCTACGGATTATATTTCACTCGCCGATAAACAAGGGCCTTGCGCTGCGTGAGGAGCTGGGATACTATCTTCCCGGGGCAGAGAATGACCAATCGCAACTTGGTGGCACCGGTGATATAAAAACCGTTGTTTTCAGTCGTAAGGCACAGTACCATTTTGGCTGGGACTGGGGTCCAAGGCTGGTGAGCGGTGGTATATGGCAACCGGTGTATCTTAAAGCTCACAATTGTGCCAAAATCAAAAATGTCCATTTTCATTCTATGAAAATTGCATCTGATACAGCGACCATGAAGGTAACCACCAATATTGAATCCTTTATTGATGAGGATGTTACGGTTGCCATCTTCAAGGGTGATGCTATTGTTGGTGAAAAAAAATTCAACGTAAAAAAAGGCAAAAATGAGCTTTCAATCCCCGTCACCATAAAAAAACCTGAGTTGTGGTGGCCCAATGGTCTTGGAAAGCAGCATTTATACAATTTTAAGATTACCCTAAACAAAAATAACCGAACTATTGATCGCACCTATGAGACAATAGGGCTGCGCACTGTGGAGCTGATACAGGAGCCCGACGAGGTTGGGAGCAGCTTCTTCTTTAAGGTGAATGGAGAGCCTGTGTTCATGAAAGGTGCAAATTATATTCCTCAGGACATCTTCCTTACTCGTGTGGATCCCTCTGACTACGAGCATATTATTCGTTCAGCCGCCGAGGCCAACTTCAATATGCTGCGCGTTTGGGGCGGCGGAATCTATGAGCAGGATATCTTCTACGACCTGTGTGATAAATATGGCATCCTGGTGTGGCAGGACTTCATGTTCGCCTGCGCCATGTACCCGGGCAACAAAGCGTTTATTGATAATGTAGAGAAAGAGGCGATCCAAAATGTGGAGCGTCTTCGCAACCATCCGTGTATTGCATTGTGGTGTGGGGATAATGAGATCCTGGTGGCATGGAACCGCTGGGGTTGGCAGGATCAGGTGAGAGAAAAGCAGAGCGAAGAGATCATCGACACCATCTGGAAAGCCTATGAAGATGTCATGCATAAACTGCTGCCTGAAGTTGTAGAGAAGTACGATCCTGCACGTTCCTACTGGGCGTCATCCCCAAGCTCCGGCTTTGGAGAGGTGGAGAACGGAAAGTCGGGCGACAATCACTACTGGGGTGTATGGTGGGCCAAAGAGCCTTTTGAAAAATACGAAGAGATCATCCCCCGTTTTATGTCGGAATATGGCTTCCAGTCGTTTCCGGAGCTCAACAGCGTGAAAAAATATGCACTCGAAGAGGATTGGGATATCGAGTCGGAGGTAATGAGATCACACCAGCGCTCATCAATAGGAAATGTTACCATCAAAGAGTATATGGAACGCGACTACCGCGACCCGAAGGACTTCCCGATGTTCCTGTATGTGAATCATGTGCTGCAGGCAGAGGGGATCCGCACGGCCATGGAAGCGCACCGCAGGAATATGCCATACTGTATGGGCTCGCTATACTGGCAGATCAACGATTGCTGGCCGGTGGCATCATGGTCGGGAATAGACTACTACGGCAACTGGAAGGCCTTGCACTATTTCGCAAAGAAGGCGTTTAATGAAGTGCTGGTATCGCCGGATCTGGACACTCTGAATCATGTAAAAATCCATGTTGTCTCCGATAAGCTGGAAGATACCGAGGCAAGGCTCACCTACCGGCTAATGGACTTCGAAGGGAATATTGCACTGGAGAAAGAGATGATGTTTACGATTCCTGCCATGAGCGCCAAGGTTGTCTTTGACAAACCCCTGGAGGAGCTGCTTCCGGATTCACTGCGCCAGAACCACATTTTATATGTGATGGTTAAGGATAAGGAAGCGAATCTCCTGTCTGAAAACACCCTCTACTTTGACAAGGTGAAAAACCTGAACCTTCCTGATCCGGGTTTGCTATGGTCTGTGGATAAAAAGGATGGCGATTTCCTGGTTACTGTTACCACAAAGAATCTGGCCAAAAATGTCTATCTGCGCGCTGATGAGACAGAAGGTCAATTCTCGGATAATTACTTTGACATGCTGCCGGGAGAGGAGAAAACCGTAGTTATGGAACAACTCAGAGGGGTTTCGCAAAATGACCTTAAAAATAATCTCAAAGTCTTTAGTATTATCGACAGCTTTTCTCCGGAAAACGTTGAAAGTGAGGTGCCGGAGGAATAGCTTTTTGGATTATTCGTTAAGTGAGCACATAGGATATGATGATTGGGCTACGTACACAGTACATAAGGAGTATTATGAAAATCGCCTGGCAACACTATCATCTTTCACAGTAGCCATCTCAGGAGATATAGAAGGCACCACTGTAACAGGCAGTGTTCTGGCCAACAAAGTATCCTCCTACCTCACCGATGAGCTCACCCTGCATGTAGTGCTAACAGAATCCAACATTGAAGAGAACTGGCAGGGTTTATCAGAATTGGATTTTGTAGAGCGCAAGATGTTCCCTGATGGCAATGGCACTACAGTAAACTTCTCCACTACCTCGGTTTCCGTTGACTTCACTTTCGAGATGGATCCATCGTGGAACCAGGAAAACTGTAAACTGGTTTTCTTCCTTCAGGATAATACAACCAAAGAGATTGTCCAGGGAGATCAGATTGACCTGATGGATCTTCCTCTGCAGACGGGTATTGCCAAAAATCCGGTAAAATCTGAAGTAGAGATATTTCCAAACCCTTTTACAGAGGCAATAACTATTTCTGCAGACGGTGTGAATGAAGTGATTATAACTGATATCACCGGGAGGATTGTATTTTCATCAGAACAGATACTTCAGACAATCAATACTTCAGATTGGGCACAAGGGATGTATTTCGTCACGACAATCATTGGTGAAGAAAGGAATACTTTTAAGGTGCTGAAAAAATAGTTGATTGTAACAGGGTAACATTTACGTGATTTTGGTATTAAGGGAAGCATAGATCAAAAGTACCGGTACTGTTTTTCTTTGCAAGAAAAATTTTTATGCCCTGCGAAAGGAGATCCGGGGGTAGATGGGAGGGGTGTGTGCTGTCAGCGCGGTTTCACGACTGACCCTTTCAAAGGGTTTCCAGGAGGAGCCATACCCCCACCCATCCCCCCTTGACAAACATCAACATATATCACTATCTTTATAAAATGAAAAAACCTCTTTTTATCTCCCTGATCTGCTTATGCGCTATAACAACAGCCTTTGCGCAGTCTGCCAATGATTCCATTATCAGACAAAACTCACGCGTATCTGTAACCATGGATAATGGCGACAATTTCAATGGCTTTCTTATTGAACGCAACGATACCATTCTTTTGATTCACAACGAAAATGGAAAATTCATCCTTTTCGCTTCGCATGTCAAAAAACTCGATCAATACACCATAAGTGGAAGATACGGCTTTGAAAACCCTCACGACACAAGATATTTCTTCGGCCCAACGGCCATCCCTATAGGGAAAAAGGAAGGGTATTATCAAAATGTTCTTGTTGCATTCAACTTTGTAAATGTCGGAATATCAAAAAACATCTCCATTGGCGGTGGTTTTGAATTCATCTCCACTGTTACGGGCAGCCCTATTGGTTTAATAACACCAAAAGTTGGTTTTCAGGTGGCCGAAAAACTCTACCTTGGTGCAGGAATTTTCGCCGGAGGCATGCTTGGAGAAACAGGTGCCGGTATGGGATATGGTGTTATCACATACGGACAGCCTGAGGCAAACATCTCTTTTGGCACCGGGTATGCAATTATTCCTGATGAAGAATCACTGCCGGTTTTTATGTTTTCCGGATTTACACGCGCAGGAAGAACGGTTGGCCTCATGACGGAAAATTACTTTTTTAATATAGAACAGGAAGGACTCATTTACCTCGGAATACATGGTTTGCGGCTCATGTCAAACAAAAACTCATTTGATATCGGCGCTGTGGTGATCTCTGAAATCGTCGATGAAGTGCCGGCGCTGCCTTTTGTAGGGTATTCCAGAGTATTCTGATTGCACAATTATAAATATCTTTGGTACATGAAACGGATATTCAGCATAGTTGTACTTTTGTGTTTATTTCAACCAATATTTGCACAAAACACCGCCAAAACCAATTTTCCAACATATTCAGTTGCACTTAAAAACATTATGCTGTGGAGTAATGGTGTTAATTTTTCATACCGTTTTACCCCACACCTTAGTATTGAAGCAACGGGGTCGCTGGTACTTGCACAAGGAGGGGAAGTCGGCATCAACTATTTTTTCAGTAAGAAAATCAAAAAATACAACCTGTATACCGGCATCCATGGTGGATGGATGACAATGTACTTTTTGTCCCGCTCAGATTATCTGGGATTCATGATTCCGATAGGCATGGAATTCTACCGGAAGAGATGGATTTTAGGCGTTGAAACAGGGTATATGTTCCTGCATGAATCGTCATACCAACAGGGCGCATATTCACCGTACAGATACGAAAATCACCACCTGCCATATTATTCCGTGAAAATCGGATTTCGCTTTCCCCAAAAAAAATAACACCATGTTTCTAAACTTTTTACCCCTTTCAGTTGTCTATATATCAAAATCAAAAACATATCTCTGATTTATTATCACGTCAGATTGTCATAAACATATGTCAAAAGTTATATGTATTTTAGTTGGCACACATTTCGATAGGCCTCAACGTATTTTTGAACTAACAGATTAATAATCTTTAAAATATAATATTATGAGCGAAGCAGCCGAAAAAGTAAAATGTTTGATTATCGGTTCAGGCCCTGCAGGATATACTGCAGCCATTTATGCCGCAAGAGCAGACCTTAAACCCGTTTTATACCAGGGGCTACAGGCCGGCGGACAGCTGACAACAACAACAGAAGTAGAAAACTTTCCCGGTTACCCGGAAGGAATTGACGGCCCGGCGATGATGCAGGACCTCGAAAATCAAGCTAAAAGATTCGATACCGATGTGCGATTTGGAATCGTTACTGAGGCTGATTTCTCACAACGCCCTTTCAAACTCAAAGCCGATGACGGAAAAGAAATTCTTGCTGAAACTGTTATCATCTCTACAGGAGCAACAGCGAAATACCTTGGACTGGAATCAGAAGAAAAATTTAAAGGTCAGGGCGTTTCTGCCTGTGCTACATGTGATGGGTTCTTCTACCGCGGACAAGACGTAGCCGTTGTTGGTGGCGGTGATACCGCTGCTGAAGAAGCTACCTACCTCTCCAAGCTGTGTAATAAGGTATATCTCATCCACCGTCGTGATGAGCTGCGTGCTTCCAAAGCGATGGTTAAACGTGTTCTGGATACTCCAAACATCGAAGTGATGTGGAATTCCACAACAAAAGAAGTACTCGGTGACTTTAAAGGCGTTAATGGCGTGCTCCTGCAAAATGTCGTAACCAAAGAAGAACGTAAAATTGATGTAACAGGTTTCTTCGTTGCCATTGGTCATAAACCAAACACTGATCTTTTCAAAGGTCAGCTTGACATGAATGAAAATGGTTACCTGATAACCAAACCGGATTCAACAGCTACCAATATCCCTGGTGTATTTGCTGCCGGTGATGTACAGGATCACGTTTTCCGTCAGGCGATTACCGCCGCCGGAACAGGTTGTATGGCAGCCATCGAAGCTGAGCGATGGCTCGGTGAACAGGAAGGTTAATTACCTGCCCGTTTTAAAAATAGTTCTGTGCGTTCCCCGTTTTGTATATTGATTAATACAAGACGGGGATTGTTATAATCTTTAATGGTATAGGTAACACTATATTCCGGAGTATCAGAGTACAGCTCTATCTCGGTGTCCCCACTGATCAGCCTCCAGCGACCACGGTCACTATAATCCAGCATATTGCGGAAATACGTGCCATCAGAAAACAAATCCAGCTTAAAAGATATCGTTAATGCTTCCATGTACGATTCATAGTCCTGTTTTTCCTCATCACTGGAGAATGCTCCTTCCTCCTCAATACCTGTAAGGCGCCATTCACCTGCAATCTCTTCCTGCATTGTCATACGACGACTCACTGTCTCCTCCTGTTCATCTGTTATTTCCTTTGTCGACTTACATCCTGAAAAGAATACAGCCACACCTATAATCATTAATGCCGAAGCAACATATTTAATCTTCATAATCGTTTTTTTTGGAATTCACAAAGGTAAAAAAAAGAGGATTCCTTTATTCCTTCCTGAATAGCAATTTATAACCTGCATTTTGTATTTTTGTGCTTTCTCAAATTCTATAACGAATTGAACAACATGATGGTTTTCTTTTTTAAAGGGTCCGATAAAGTATTTGCACTGGGAATGTCAAATACTCCTACCACACAGGACATCACAAAGTTACAGTGGCTTTTTAATGGTGCAGAATACATAGATGCCAAAACATTGCAGGGTACATTTATTGGTCCGCGCCGCGAAATGATTACTCCCTGGAGTACCAACGCCGTTGAAATAACCCAAAACATGGGTATAAAGGGAATTCTGCGTATTGAAGAATTCTTCATGGCAGAACCGGATGCCTCTTTCGACCCCATGCTTAATGCAAAATACAATGATTTAACGCAAGATTTATACACAATCGATAAAAAGCCTGATCCCATTGTTTATATTGAGGATATCAAAGCATATAACCAACAGGAAGGACTGGCTCTTTCGGATGAAGAAATTACATACCTTGAAAGTGTCAGCAATGATATTGGAAGAAAGCTTACTGATAGCGAGGTTTTCGGTTTCTCTCAGGTAAACTCAGAACACTGCCGTCACAAAATTTTTAATGGTACTTTCATTATCGATGGGGAAGAAAAAAAATCCTCTCTCTTTGATATGATACGCAAAACATCAAAAGAAAACCCCAACTATCTGGTTTCTGCATATAAAGATAATGTTGCTTTTATTGAAGGTCCTGTTGTTGAACAATTTGCCCCATTATATCAGGAAAAGGCTGATTTTTTTAAGATTAAAGAATATGAAAATGTTATTTCTCTAAAAGCTGAGACGCATAATTTCCCCACCACTGTGGAACCTTTTAACGGTGCTGCCACAGGCTCAGGTGGTGAAATCCGCGACCGCCTGGGTGGTGGAAAGGCCAGCTTGCCCATTGCAGGTACAGCAGTATATATGACTTCATACCCTCGTCTCTCCCAACGCCCGTGGGAAGACAGTATTGTCCCCCGTAACTGGCTCTATCAAAGCCCGGAAGAGATACTTATCAAAGCTTCAAATGGTGCTTCTGACTTTGGAAATAAATTTGGACAACCTCTGATCTGTGGTTCTTTACTTACTTTTGAACATCAGGAAAACGAAAAAACCTACGGCTTCGATAAAGTAATTATGCTCGCCGGTGGTGTTGGTTATGCAAGAAAAAAAGATGCACTGAAAGATAAACCCAACCCCGGTGACAAAATCGTTGTCATGGGAGGCGACAATTACCGCATTGGTATGGGCGGTGGCGCTGTATCTTCAGTTGCTACAGGTGAATACAATAATGCCATTGAACTTAACGCAGTTCAACGCTCTAACCCCGAAATGCAGAAACGTGTCGCCAATGCCATCAGGGCTATGGCTGAACGCCCCGAAAACCCCATTATCTCAATCCACGACCATGGCGCCGGAGGTCACCTCAACTCCCTCTCCGAACTGGTGGAAGATACAGGTGGTAAAATCCTGCTCAACAAACTCCCCGTCGGTGATCCTACACTCTCGGCTAAAGAAATCGTCGGTAACGAATCACAGGAACGAATGGGCCTGGTTATCAAAGAAAAAGATCTTGAAACGCTTAACAGCGTTGCCGAAAGAGAAAGAGCTCCTATGTATGCTGTTGGAGAAGCCACCGGAGATATGCAGTTTACTTTTGAAGATCAGAATTCAGGAGACAAACCTATTGACCTTCAGCTGGCACATATGTTCGGAAAACCACCGAAAACAATCCTTGAAGATATTACCGATAATGATAGATACAGCACACTTTCGGTAAACAATGTACAACTGGTAAGCTACCTTGAACAGGTTCTGCAGCTGGAGGCTGTTGCCTGTAAAGACTGGCTGACCAATAAAGTCGACCGCTCGGTAACAGGGAAAATAGCACACCAGCAATGCACCGGAGCACTTCAGTTGCCACTTAATGATTGCGGTATTGTCGCACTGGATTACACCGGACGCAGGGGCATCGCAACCTCTATTGGCCATGCTCCTGTTAGTGCGCTTGCGGATCCGGAAAAAGGATCAAGGCTGGCAATTGCTGAAGCCCTGACTAACATTGTCATGGCTCCACTTTCTCATAAACTGGGTGGTATATCACTTAGCGCCAACTGGATGTGGCCCGCAAAAAACCCCGGTGAAAACAAACGCCTTTTCCGCGCTGTGGAAGCTGTTAGTGATTTTGCCTGTGGACTGGGAATAAATATCCCCACAGGAAAAGATTCACTATCAATGACGCAAAAATATCCCGATGGCTCGAAAGTTTACAGTCCGGGAACCGTAATAATCAGCGCTGTCGCGCAAACCGATGAAGTTTCTTTTGTTGCCGATCCAACAGCTAAATTATTTGACGGAAGCGCTTTAATATATGTAAGCTTCTCTGACGGCAACCTTGCCCTGGGAGGGTCCAGCCTCGCTCAGGTTTTAAATAAAATTGGCGATGATATCCCGGATGCCGCTGAACCCGCTAAATTTGCTTCCACTTTCAATGCTATTCAGCATTTCATCCGCGAAGATGAACTGCTGGCCTGTCACGATGTGAGTGCCGGAGGACTTGTAACAACGCTTCTGGAAATGAATTTTGCAAATACAGATACTTCCATGAATATTGACCTCTCTGTATTTGAAGAAACAGACACCCTTAAAATTTTGTTTAGCGAAGCGCCTGCAGCTGTGATACAGGTAAAAAACCCACAAAAAATTATGCAATTCCTGGCATCTCAACAAATTGATGCTGTCGTGCTGGGTAATGTTCGTGAAGGCAGAGAATTAGTCATAAAACATCATAATGAAACCTTTACCTTTGATATCAATAGCTTACGAAAACGCTGGTTTGAAACCAGTTATTTACTCGACAGCAAACAAACAATTCCGCAGTTGGCGAATGAACGGTATGAAAACCTCAGCAAGCAACCATTAAATTATATCTTCCCAAAAGATTTCTCCGGAAAGGCAGAAAAACTTGGGATCATATTGAGCCGAAGGGAACAATCCGGAATAAAAGCAGCCATTATCAGGGAAAAAGGCGTTAACGGAGACCGCGAAATGGCCTATGCACTGCATCTGGCTGGTTTTGACGTGAAAGATATCCATATGACAGACCTTATTTCAGGACGTGAAGATCTTTCTGATGTTAACATGATCGCTTTTGTCGGTGGTTTCTCAAACTCCGACGTTCTTGGCTCTGCAAAAGGATGGGCCGGAGCATTCCTCTTTAACGAAAAAGCAAAAAAGGCACTCGACAATTTCTACGCCCGCGAAGATACCCTTAGCCTGGGCGTTTGTAACGGCTGCCAGCTTATGTCAGAACTCGGACTTATCTATCCTGAAATGGATAACCATCCCAAACTACACCACAATAAATCGCAAAAGTTTGAATCAGGATTTATTTGTGTTGATATCCCTGAAAACAATGCGGTTATGCTAAAAGATTTTGCCGGTGCACGCCTGGGTGTCTGGATCGCCCATGCTGAGGGACGCTTCATATTAGACAACCCCGTTGAGAACTATCATGTACCTATGAGTTATTCCTATAATGGATATCCGGCAAACCCCAACGGCTCCGATCATGGCGTTGCTGCTATATGCTCCCCGGATGGCCGGCACCTGGCAATGATGCCACACATTGAAAGATCTTTCATGACATGGCACTGGCCCTATTATCCTCAAAACAAAAAGGATGATGTGGCCCCATGGATTAAAGCCTTTATTAATGCCAGATTATGGGTCGAAGATAAGATTAAATAATTTTTACTATGAATAAAAAAGCAATAATTACAGGTGCGTCTGCAGGCTTTGGAACCGCTGCAGCAGAAAAATTCGCCAAAGAAGGCTACGACCTGATAATCACCGGAAGAAGAAAAGAACGACTTGATGATTTAGCTCAAAAACTCGAAAAAGATTTTCCTGTGAAAGTTCTTGCCTTATCATTCGACGTGCGTAACAGACAACAAGTCGTTGACGCTTTCTCCGCCATCCATGATGACTGGAAAAACATCGATGTACTTATTAATAACGCAGGGTTGGCACTGGGACTTAATCCACTGCAAAATGGTGATTACAACGACTGGGATCAGATGATCGACACCAATGTCAAAGGTTTGCTTTATGTTAGTGAAGCCATTATGCCATGGATGATTGAAAACAAAAAAGGACATATCATCAACATTGGGAGCATCGCAGGAAAAGAAGTGTATCCGGGGGGGAACATCTATTGCGCATCAAAACATGCGGTAGATGCTATCTCAAAAGGCATGCGGCTGGATCTGCTGCCTCATGGCATTAAAGTAACCCAGATTCGTCCCGGCCTGGCAGAAACTGAATTCTCCGTTGTCCGTTTCAAAGGTGATAAAAATAAAGCCGATAATGTTTATAAAGGTTATGAACCGATGAACGCTCATGATATCGCTGAGGTAATCTTCTACGTAACAACCTTACCTCCACACGTTAACATTAATGATCTGGAGCTAACACCTACAGCACAGGCAAATTCATATGTTGTTAACAAAGTGCTCTAAAAATCTTATTTCTCTTAAGCCCATAAGGATTTTTTTTAACTTTATGGGCTTTTGATTTATAATCAACTAATTTATAAAGAGATGACTGACGTAACCAGAATATTCGACCTGCTGCCGTACATGCAGGAAAAATACCCTGACCTCCATAACGCATTAGTTACAAAATACCGAGGCGAATGGGTTTCCTGCTCCATTGAAAAATACGCAGAAATGGCCGATCTTATCAGTTACGGTCTTCTGGCAATGGGAGTAAAAAAAGGGGATAAAATCGCCTCTATCAGCAATAGCCGAACTGAATGGAACTGGCTCGATATGGGAATTATGCAAATCGGCGCAGTGCATATCCCCATATATCCTACTATCAGTGAAGATGACCATCGCTATATTCTGGCTCACAGTGAAACAAAATTCGTCTTTACCAGCGGCGTGGATATGCTCCGCCGAATTGAACACCTGATCCCTGAGATCCCCAATGTTATTGAAGTTTTCACCTTTGATAATCGCGACGGGGTCAGACAACTGGAAGACCTTATAGAGATAGGTCGCAAGGCGAAAGACAATTTCGACCTCCCGAAGATGAAGGCAGATGTTGCTCCTGACGACCTGGCAACCATGATCTATACCTCAGGAACCACAGGAACACCAAAGGGAGTCATGCTCTCTCATACAAACCTGACATTCAACTTCACAAGTGTCTCCTGGATTATGGAATCCAAACTCCAACCCTATGCCAAGATCTTTAGCTATCTCCCGCTGTGCCACGTTTACGAACGAATGATCGTTTATTCATACCAATACCTCGGGTATTCTGTAAATTATGCTGAAAGTATTGCCAAAATTTCCGATAACCTAAAAGAAATAAAACCGGATATGATGTGCTCGGTACCCAGGTTACTGGAAAAGACAT
>CAZQNY010000096.1:0-12570 GCA_964594665.1 uncultured Bacteroidales bacterium | reverse complement strand
TAACACACGCCAGCCGCGGTGTATCCTGTGCCGACTGCCACATGCCATTCAAATCTGAAGGTGGACAGAAATTTACCGACCATCACATGCAAAGCCCGCTCAATGACATCTCGTCATCCTGTCAGGTATGCCACCGTGAAGATACCGAGCGACTTGTGGAAGATGTCTATTCCCGCCAGGATGCAATTATCGAAAATCGCGATAAGCTGGAAGAACTGATTGTTAGAGCACACGTAGAAGCTAAATTCGCCTGGGATATGGGTGCCACCGATGAGCAGATGAAAGATATTCTTATGGACATCCGGCATGCGCAATGGCGCTGGGATTATGCCGCCGCATCACACGGCGGTTCTTTCCACTCACCTGTCGAAACAGGCCGCGTTATCTCCACTGGTATCACCGTGGCGCAGGAAGCACGCCTGAAACTTAGCCGACTCCTGGCTAAAGAGTTTGCATTCACCGACGAAGTGCCTTACCCCGACATCAGCACAAAAGCAAAAGCACAAAAATATATCGGCCTTGACGAACCAGCCATGAGAGCTAAAAAGAACCTCTTCATGGAAAAGGTAGCTCCCGTATGGGATGAAAAAGCCGCCAAACGCGAAGCGGAGTACGTTGTGACAATGAAATAGGTAACCCGGTGGGCGAGTGTAGCTCACCTCCAGGTTTCAAACATTCGTATGGTCGGACCCACGTGTCCGCCCTTTCTTCGTGTCCGCCCTTTCTTCGTTCCTCTGCCACGCCGGGCTGTCGCTGCTATCCCTGCCGCAGGCTCCTAGCCAGTATCATATGCTTTTTCCACCTTCTCTCTCCCTGACACCTCCACAGATGCAACCCTTAACAGGGTTGACGAAGGAAAATACTGCTATGGAGATATTAATATTCTTCCCGTGAACTGTTCCGGGAGAAAAAAAATTGTAATTTTGGATGAATTAACTGATTACCCAATTGAGATACATCGAAATGCCCTGATATTTAGTGTTTTAAAAAAATGAGACATTACCTATAATTATTTCTTATGAACTTAGAAAATATTACTAACGGACTAAAACGATTTGCTAATCAAGCAAGAGACGCCCTTAAAAAGCCAAGAAACACAATTCTAGCACTTAGCACAGTAGCAACAATTCTTGGTTCTATAAATCTTCAAGCTCAAAACAATGATGATCTTTATGCAACAGGAGCTATCCTCGCCACTTATTATCCTTCTGCATTTACTATTCAAAATGTAAAAATTACTGCAAAATCAACAATAGAACCAGATAAAGAATATAAATTTAAAACAAATATTGGAGGTTTCTGTTTATACAATAACCCGGGTCTGCCAGTTCAAATAAGTACCGAAATTAATGAACAAGACAATAATAATGAGATTACCGTTCTACCAAATATAGGTCCTAAATTTAACGTGACAATTCCAAATGAAGAACAGGGAGTTATCAACCTTTATGATTTAAGCGGAAAACAAGTATTAACTAAAAATATTAATTCAAATAATGAACAAATTGATGTAAGTCACTTAAGAAATGCAATGTATGTATATGCAATTCAAACAAAAAGTGGAGAACAACTTACAGGAAAATATAAAAAACAAGATTTTATTCCAGAAGGGTTCACGGCTACAAAGCCATCTCATAAAAATAGTAAATCGCCAACTGCAGAGTATACTTTAGTTTGGGAACATCCGGATTTTTACAAAGATAGCATGGTAGTAACATTACATGAGGGACCAAATAATCCAATTATTATGGAACTAACACCAATAGATAATTCTCCAGTACAACATCAAGATTTAGTTGGTACTGCTAAATCATCCGCTTTAGAAGGATATTTCCCTTTAAAGAACATGACTGCAATTTTATATTTTCCTAATACAAATCAAACAATTGAAACAACCACAAATGAAGAGGGTACATTTATATTTAAAGATATTCCAACGTATACGAATTGTGAAATCAGTATTGGTGGTGATGATTCAAGAGTTGCTTTCAACAACATCCGATATAACGTTCCCAAAATCTGGGATGACAACGATACCATTGCACATATTTTTAACACAGTCCATGAACGTAAAAGTCTTCTTTTTACAGTTGATGAATTAAAAAAACACACTGAAAATGGTTCTATAAATCAAGAAAAAACATATTTTTATGATAATTCAGTTTCTTTAGATGATAAACAGGTTTATGAAAATTGGTTTAATAGATTAGAAGAAATAAGTAATGATTATACCTACAAAGAAGTATTTAATTTAGAAGAAGCAAATATCCAAATAACTGATGGTAATTACAACATAGAAAAAGAATTTTCAGAGATAAACAATCCACTAGAAAAACTTCGTCCCGTTACAAATTCAATAATTACATTAAACACAGAAGGACACCTTGGTGATTTTGCAAAACTTATATATCAAGCAAATGGCAAAGAACTCACTAATGATGATGGAGTTCTAGGACCAAATCCTCCCGCAACAGGACCTACAGAAAAAGATAGGGCTATTGCTACTGTTGATATGAATTATTGGGTTAATGCAGTCTATACCGATCAAGAGACTTTTATTGATTTAAATAAAGCCGATGAATTTCTTGAATCTAAATCTCCTAAGTATGAAGGTATGATTTTCAAAGATAATCAGTGGCAAGAGAAAGAAGTTGTTATTCCTTATAAGAACAAGTAGAAATAGTTCAAACTTTTTTGAAAAAAACAGTTTTTTATTCTAAAAAAAGGCAAAATACCACTCCATAGTAACTACAAACGAAACATTTATATAGTTCAAAATCTATAATAAGAGTACAAATAGGTGTTATGATGAGTTTACAAAAAATTATGAATGGTCTTGGTCACTATGCTAAAAAAGTAGTTAACACGCTAAAAAAGCCAAAGAACACCATATTAGCTCTTGCGACCCTTGCCACAATGACACCTCTAACCGCATCTTCCCAGTATTCTCCCAAAGCAGATACAGTATATGCCACCGGAATATTTTTAACAGAAAATATTGCAAACGAAAATGGTGTTGACGATGTAATTTTAACACTAACTCCTGAAACAATGGAAATGGCAGTTCCAGATACAACATATACTTTTATTACAGATGGTAATTCAATGGCAGTATTTGAAAACCCAGGATTGCCAGTGTACATTGATTCTACCGTTGGTATTAATGACCTTGCTAAAAATAAACCTCAAGTTCTTCCAACTGTTGGTAGTGAACTCAATGCGTTTTTTTCAGAGCAAGAAAGAGGAGTTATTGAGCTGTATAATATGAGTGGGCAAGTAGTAAAACGACAAGAATTCAGTGCTGATCATGATTATGTGGCACTTAATGATTTATCTTCTGGAATGTATGTATATTCAATTCAAACTGAAAGCGGTATTGTTCTTGGTGGAAAATTCGTTAAACAAAATGTTCCAATGAAAGGACCCGCCTCAAGACCTCAAACTAATGATGGTTTTGTTGAACATAATCTTAAAGATTCCAAACTTCACTCTGCTACGTATTGGGCTAAGTGGGAACATCCTGATTTTTACACAGATAGTGCGTTAATCACGTTAAACGAAGGTGCAAACGACCCTATCTTTTTTTACTTAGAATCTAACGTCATTCCTATTCCTCAATATCAACACCTTTCAGGTATTGCTAAGGCGTCTCATGAAGAAGGGTATACTCCTTTAGAGAACATGACTGCAATTCTTTACAACCAAACAACTAATGAAACCTTTCAAACAACTACTGATAGTGATGGAAATTTTTCTTTTTCACAAGTTCCTTCTGGTAGTGTTTGTTTTGTCAGTGTTGGTGGTGATGATTCAAGAATTTCTTTTAATGATATTGAGTATTCTGTTCCTAGTATTTTTAACATGCACGATACCATCGCTGATTTTTTCAGCACTGTTCACGACCCTAAAAATCCTTTATTTACCATCCAAGACTTAAAAAATGAAACAGGTAATGGAACAAGGTCTCAAGAAAGAACATATTTTTATGATAATTCAGTCACACCATCAGAAAAGCTAGTTTATGAATCGTGGTTTGAACAACTCCAAGCAATGAGTAATGATTATACATACACACAAGTATTTAGTTTAGACGATGCAAACATCCAAATTGTTGATGGAACATACAACACAATAACCGATACAGAAACAATAACAACACCCATTGGTACATTACATCCAGTTTTTTTTTCCTCAGTTTCTTTGAATACAGGGGGGGATTTTGGTGACTTTAGTCATGAGATGTATCAAGCCAATGGAAAAGCTCAAACTGCAGGTAGTGGTGTTCTTGGACCTAACCCTCCAGCAACAGGACCAACAGCTAGTGATTTGGCTAAGGCAACTCTTGAGATGAATTATTGGGTCTATGCAGTTTATACTAATCAAGAAACCTTTGTTGATTTAAACTTAGCTGATGAATTTCTCGAAACAAAATCTCCAAAGTATCAACAAATGATGTTTAAAGAGAATCAGTGGCAAAAAAAATGATAATTTACAGAGGCCGCAGCCCTCATACGCCAAGGTTCCGAGGGACAACAAAAAAAGCCCCCGAATCAAATCCTGAGGCTTTGTTTTTCAGACCTGACAGGTTTCAAAAACCTGACAGGTCTTAGTTATGTCGTTGTTTAGCAGCGATCCATCGCATTCAAATCGTTGAAAGCAACTTTCAGGCGCTCAACCATTGAAACCTCTCCGGCACGCAGGAATTTACGCGGGTCGTAGAACTTCTTGTTCGGCTTGTCTTCTCCTTCAGGGTTACCAATCTGGCTCTGAAGATAGTCGTGATTTTTGGCCTCATAAGCACGTACGCCATCCCAGAATGCCCACTGTGTATCGGTATCGATGTTCATTTTAATTACACCGTAACCAATGGCTTCGCGGATTTCTTCCTGGCTGGAACCGGAACCACCATGGAATACAAATGCTACCGGCTTCTCAGCAGTATTGTACTTCTCCTGGATGTATTTCTGTGAGTTGTTGAGGATAACAGGCTTTAGCACAACATTTCCCGGCTTGTAAACACCGTGTACATTACCAAATGATGCTGCAATGGTAAAGTTGGGACTGATTTTCATCAGCTCTTCGTATGCGTATGCTACCTCTTCAGGCTGGGTGTAAAGCTTGCTGGAGTCAACATCGCTGTTATCAACGCCATCTTCTTCACCACCGGTAATACCCAATTCGATTTCCAGTGTCATATTGATCTTGCTCATACGCTCAAGGTATTTTTTGCAGGTTTCAATATTTTCTTTCAAAGGCTCTTCAGAAAGATCGAGCATGTGTGAGCTGAAAAGAGGCTTGCCAAACATTTCGAAGTGTTTTTCGCCTGCGTCAAGGAGTCCGTCGATCCAGGGGAGGAGCTTACGGGCAGCATGGTCGGTATGGAGAACTACAGGAATGCCATAATACTCAGCCATGCGATGTACATGCCATGCACCGGAAATAGCTCCCGCTACTGCTGCAGTTAAGCCATCTGTTTTAGCGCCTGCTCCTGCGTAGAATTTTGCGCCACCATTGCTGAACTGGATGATTACCGGAGAGTTGACCTCTGCGGCTGCTTCCATAACAGCGTTAATACTATCTGTTCCAACAACGTTTACTGCCGGAAGAGCAAATTCATTTTCTTTGGCGTGTGCCAGAAGTTTGTTCAGATCTTCGCCGGATACAACACCCGGTTTTACGATGTCTAATACCTTTGTTGACATAATATTTTGTTTTTAATTATTGATATCAAGAATAATGTCAAAATTAACCATTCTTTATAAATTAAACTTCATCTTCAGTTTTATTTTTATGCAAACGATTGAGGCAAGAGCCGTTATTTCACAAAGGATCACGAAGGTGGCACTAAGAACCGCGAAGATTTGTAATAGGATATTTTCCACAGGTTACGCGGATGAACACGAATTTTTTGATCCCAATGGAATCAACTTCTTTTGAAGTGTTGGGCCAGAACGTGATTATTACTGATGTAACGGACAAGATAGATTAACTCATTATTTTGTTTGTAAATATTGTAGAATACATACCATTGAGTATTCCTGTTTTTTTTGAAAATGGCGTATTGCATGTCTTTTCCATATCTTTCAAAGATTGAAGGTGCTTTCTTTGATAATTTAGATGGTAAGGAATATTTGATGTCATCAATTAAATCATCGACATAGGCTATTGCCGACTCTTCAAATCCAAAATACTCTTTTTTGTATAAGATTGTGATCAGATCATTGAAATCATTTAGAACTTCCGGTAAAAAAACTATTTTCATTTATTATCGTATAGTGTTTTTACATGTTCTTTTACTCCGGCTCGGAAATCTTCTATGCCTATTGCTCGTTCCAAATCTTCATCAGGCTCGGGATATTCTTTTTTTTGTAAAACAAACATTTCTTTTCTCCCTCGTTGAATAATAATCTGTTCCGTTGACGCCAGATCAAGGTACTTTTTCATGTTACTACGTAATTCTGCCGAACTAATAACCCTCATTTTATTATTTTTTTAGATGTACATTATAATGTACAAATATAGTGATTTTAGTTCCATATAACAATAGCATATCCGCCTCTGTGGTTCTTTATGATTTCATTGTGGCTCTTGGTGAAATAACTTTTTTACTTTTGCAGTAACGTGAAAAAATACCAATCCACTATATGAACCGTACTGATCTGATAAAAAAGCTGTTACCGGGCTTTCTGCCGCTTTTTGTTTTTATTGCTGCCGATGAAATCTGGGGTACCCGAATTGGCCTTTACGTGGCTCTTGGATTTGGTGTTGCTGAGTTGATATATACCTGGATAAAAGAGCGTCGTATTGATCGCTTTATTATTATCGATACGGCTCTGCTCATGGCACTGGGTGGGGTCTCTATTGTATTGGATAATGATATCTTTTTTAAACTAAAACCTGCCATTATTGAGGGAATTCTGTGTGCTGTACTTGCCGTTTCTGCCTTTTCACAAAAGAATATCATGATGCTCATGGGGCAGCGCTATATGAAAGGTATTACTTTTAATGAGGAACAACAGAGAATGATGCAAAAGCAGATTCGTAACATGTTCTGGATTTTTTCTGCTCATACATTGCTGGTTCTGTTTTCTGCTTTTTATATGTCGAAAGAGGCGTGGGCGTTTATCTCTGGTGGCCTGTTTTACCTTATTTTTCTGGCGTATTTTGGTTTTGAATGGCTTAAAATGAGGCGTCAGAAAAGACAGATGGGAAACGAAGAGTGGTTGCCGGTAGTGGATGAAGAGGGTAAGGTTACGGGCCAGGCTCCGCGGAGCAAGTTCCATGACGGTAGCCACCTGTTACATCCGGTGGTGCATCTGCATGTTATTTCATCCGACAGAAAAAAGATTTTTCTTCAACTGCGTCCGAAAACAAAAAAGGTGCAACCCGGCCGCTGGGATACCGCTGTTGGAGGCCATGTTGCTGTAGGTGAGAACCTGGAAACAGCCTTGCGTCGTGAAACAAAGGAAGAAATCGGTATCGCTCTGGCAAACCCGCAAATGCTTCTGCGTTATAAGTGGAAATCAGAGATAGAAAGTGAGCTGGTGTTCTCATTTTTTATTCTGAAAGATGATCTGGAAATAATCCCCAATGAAGAAATTGCCGATGGGAAATATTTTGATATTGAGGAGATTGACGCAAACTTCAGGACGGGGTTGTTTACACCCAATTTTGAACTGGAGTTTGATATGATGAAGAAAAGTGGAATTTTTAACCCTGAAGATGATGAAATCAATTCCAATAGCAATATATAATGCAAGTGAAAATAATCTGCAATCGGTGTCGCTGGAGATTCCGAGGAATAAGCTGATCTGTGTTACCGGAGTCTCCGGGTCAGGGAAATCATCCCTGGTTTTTGATGTTTTACATGCGGAAGGTCGTCGTCGCTATCTGGAGACTTTTTCCGGAAGCGCCCGCCTGGCACTGGGAAAACTGCAACGCCCCGAAGTAGGCTCAATAACAGGTCTGTCCCCCACCATTGCCGTAAACCAGAAAACCATTACCCGTAATGCACGCTCCACCGTGGGTACCATGACCGGCATCTACGACCTGCTGCGATTGCTTTTTGCCCGACTGGCAACCTCTGAATTTTCATCTCAAAAACCTTCCCGCAGCCTCTTCTCCTTCAACTCAGAGAAAGGCGCCTGCCCAACGTGCAAAGGCCTTGGGCTGGAAGAGCAGATAGAACCGGAACTTTTTATCGGCGACCCCGCCAAAACACTCCGCGAAGGGTGTATCGTTATGACCACACCGTCGGGGTACATCGTCTATTCGCAGGTGACTATGGATGTGCTGAACGATGTTTGCAAAGCCAATGGTTTTAATGTGGATATCCCATGGCAGGACCTTACCGAAGATCAAAAAAATGTGGTGCTCTATGGTTCTGATAAAATTAAAGTGCCCTTTGGAAAGCATACCCTGGAATCGCGGATGAAGTGGAGTGGCATCACTGCAAAACCCCGTGAAGAAGGCTTTTATAAAGGTATTGTCCCTGTAATGGAAGAGATTCTTAAACGAGACCGCAATGCCAATATTCTGCGTTTTGTGGAGTCGGTGACCTGTAGCTCCTGTCATGGTGCTCGTCTGAATAGGGAGTCATTGTCTTTTCTCCTTGGCGGGATGAATATAGCGCAGCTCGCTGATCTTACCCTGCAGGAACTTCAGCAGTGGGCCGCTGAACAAAGGCAGTATGCCAATGAACCGGTGTGGAGCGAAACCATGTCCGCAATTAATAAACGCATTGAGGTTCTCGATAACCTTGGCCTTTCTTATCTTACCCTTTCCCGTGAATCAACCAGCCTCAGCGGAGGTGAGTCGCAGCGCATTCGCCTGGCCACAAAGGTGCTCTCCGGACTGCAGGGCGTGATCTATGTTATCGACGAACCCTCTATCGGACTCCACGATACCGAGCACCGAAAGCTGATGAAGGTACTTCGTGAACTGAACCAACAGGGTAATACGGTTATCGTTATTGAACACGATCGCGACACCATGTTGCAATCCGACTGGCTTATCGATATCGGTCCGGATGCCGGAGTAAATGGCGGAGAGGTGCTTTACAACGGACCGGTGAAACCGGATGTTGTGAATGAAAACCTCCGGGAAGGTGAGGGTTATGAAAGAGATAATTCTGAAAAATACCATAAAGAGTGGATCTCTGTAACAGGTGCAAAGCAGAATAACCTTCAGAATATTGACGTGAAGTTTCTGAAAGGTGGCCTTAACGTGGTAACAGGTGTCAGCGGGGCAGGGAAGAAGAGCCTTGTAAATGAGATTCTAATTAAGAAACTGCGCCAGGATCTGTATGGAGACCGTGCTGCTCCCGGCACTTATGAAAAAATTACAGGACTTGAAGGCATCAAAAAGCTCGTCTTCGTGGATCAGTCGCCCATCGGCCGCACTCCGCGTTCTAATCCTGCTACCTACACAAAACTCTCCGACAAAATCCGTGATCTCTTCGCTGCCTTACCGGAATCAAAACAGCGCGGATGGAAAAAAGGGCGTTTTTCTTTCAACAATAAAGGAGGTCGCTGTGAAACCTGCCAGGGTGCCGGAGTAATACAGATTGGAATGCACTTCCTCGGCGATGTGGATGTGCTTTGCGATACCTGTCATGGCAAGCGTTTCAACGATGAAACACTTGAAGTGAAATGGAACGGCATGAATATCTATGAGGTGCTGGAACTTACCGTGGATGAAGCTGTTGAGATTTTTAAGGATGAGAAAGCTATATTTCGGTATGTCTCTATTATGCAGAAATTGGGTCTTGGATATATTACCCTTGGTCAGCCCGCAACAACCCTTTCCGGCGGCGAAGCACAGCGTGTAAAACTCTCTTCCGAACTGGTAAAGCAATCCAACGGAGACACGCTGTACATTCTTCATGAACCTACAACAGGTCTTCATAACCGCGATGTGAAAGTGCTGCTTAAGGCCCTGGATGAATTGGTGACAGCAGGGAATACCGTTCTTGTTGCCGAACACCATCCGCTATTTATACAGCAGTGTGACTGGCTTACCGAGCTGGGACCGGGAAGTGGAAAGCAGGGGGGTAGCGTAACTTATTCAGGCCATCCCGGGAAATATCATTCAGCCATTTGCGGGGATCGTGGTAATCCGGAACCCGTATTGCCGGCCGAAGAAATTTCCATCCTTGGTGCTGATACCAACAATCTGAAGCACGTGGATGTAAAGATTCCTCATGGAAAGATAACGGTAATTACCGGACTATCCGGATCAGGGAAGAGTTCACTCGTTTTTGATACTCTTTTTGCAGAAGGACAGCGCAGGTATTCCGAAAACTTCTCCACATGGGCTCGTACCCGCATGAACCTGCCCGATGCACCTCCTGTGGAAGGTATCAAAGGCATGAGCCCGCCTGTTGCAATTTCACAATCCTCTTTCACCGGAAATCCTCGCTCCACCGTCGGGACGATGACAGAGATTTACGACCTTATCCGACTGGCCTATGCCAGAGCTTCGGTTGATGAAAACGGTCACAGAGCTGAAGGAATCCTCTCATCACTGTTCTCTTTCAATCACCAAAGCGGTGCATGCCCGGAATGTAAAGGCCTTGGCATGCGACTTACTGCCGACCCGGAGAAATTTGTGACCCATAAGGAAAAAAGCCTTTTGGACGGCGCCCTCAACGGATCCAAAACAGGGAAGTTTTATGGGGATATTTATGGACAGTATGTGGCAACACTAAAAGCTGCCGGCGAAGCAAAAGGTATGGATTTTTCCAAACCATATAAAGACCTTACCCGGGAAGAAAAAGAAGTAGCCATGTTCGGCACCTGCGAAACGGTTTACGATGTGCAATGGAAATACAAACGTGGCGACCGCGAAGGAACCCATGAATTCTCCGGCCCCTGGAAAGGTTTCGTATGGTATATCGACGACGAGTACGATCGTAAGCATCAGGATAAACGCGGCGACGCCATCCGTCCACTAATGAAAGAGGTGCAATGTGAAGCGTGCCACGGAAAACGCCTTGCCCCAAAACCCCTTGCCTATAAGCTTTTTGATTTGGATATCGCAGAAATGACCACGCTGCCCATTGAATCGTTATTTAAAAAATGGAACAATTTTCATGAAAATGAAATTATTGCCGATATCCGGAAATCCATTCTGCATCGTTGCGACCTTATTATCCGCCTGGGTCTGGGATACCTTTCTCCGGATCGCTCCTCCATGACCATAAGCGGTGGTGAAGCACAACGACTGAGACTGGCAACCCAACTGGGTGCAAAGCTTACCGGAATAACCTATATCCTTGATGAGCCTACCATCGGTCTGCACAGGAAAAATACGGCAAAGTTGCTGGAAGTAATGCGTGAGCTGGCCGATAATGGCAATACCCTCGTTGTTGTAGAGCACGATAAAGAGGTGATGCTCGCAGCAGATTATATTATCGATATGGGCCCGGCAGCAGGAAGAAATGGTGGTATGGTGGTTGCAACAGGACCTCCCAAAGCAATCGCAGAAAACGCCGGCTCCATCACCGGAAAGTACCTGCAACAGGATTTTGAGCTGCCCAAACCATTAAAACGAATTGATGTTTCCGGGGAAGCATTGCTGATTGAAGGTGCCAACGCCCACAACCTCAAAGATATTGGTATTCGGATCCCTTCGGGGTCACTGACCGTGGTTACCGGAGTTTCGGGAAGTGGTAAATCTACCCTGATGCAAAACGTTATCTATGAAAGTTATGTGGCCGGGAAAGCCGTAAACTGTAGCAAAATAAGTGGATTTGAGCAGTTTGATGAGGTGGTTCTGGTGACGCAGCAGGTAATGAAAGGCCACAGCCGCTCCACCGTGCTTTCGTGGCTGGGAATTTGGGATGCCATAAGGAAACTTTATGCCACAACACCCGAAGCCAAAGCTGCAGGATTAAAACAAGGTGACTTCTCGCTCAACACCGGGAAAGGACGTTGTGAAACCTGTCATGGTGCCGGAGTGCTGGGCGTTACCATGGACTTCCTTTCCGATGTCACCAAGGTTTGCCCCGACTGTAAAGGACTGCGTTTTAAAGATGAGGTGCTGGACGTGAAATACAAGGGTATTTCCATTGGCGAGTTGCTGAAGATGGATATCGTTCAGTTGCTGGAACTCTTTGCTGGTGAGAAAAAGGTAGAACCGGAATTGCAGCTTCTCGTTGAGGCCGGGCTTGGCTACCTTCAGGCAGGTCAGAGCCTCAGTGCGATGAGTGGCGGTGAGAGGCAGCGTATAAAGCTGGTGAAACAGCTCTCAGCAAAAGGGAAAGTGCTGTTCCTGCTTGACGAGCCCACCACAGGGTTGCACTACGCAGATGTGGAGAAACTGTTGATGATGTTCAGACATATTTTGGAACAAGGTCACACCCTGCTGGTAACCGAGCATAATGAAATGCTTATTGGTGCCGCCTCGAAAGTGATTGAATTGGGTCCCGGAGGCGGTGACGATGGCGGGATGATCATCTGCGAAAGCGAAAGATAGGAATTAATAAAAACTTTGTATCTTTGCCGCCCGAACAGGGTCCCATAGTTCAATGGATAGAATATCAGATTCCGGTTCTGACGATCTGGGTTC
>CAZQNY010000095.1:0-12606 GCA_964594665.1 uncultured Bacteroidales bacterium | reverse complement strand
AGCGACTCAGAATCATTGTAAATAATTACTGGTACAATAACGAATAAGCATATTATTTTATATCATTGCGGTAATGCTATAAGTCAATGAGAATAATTTCAAAAAAAGTGCGAGAATTTTGGAAAAAACATGTAGATGCAGAAAGGATATAACAATGAATATTAAGGCAATAAAAACAGAAGAAGATTATATCTTCGCCCTCAACCATTTAAGTGAGATATTCCATGCACCTGCAAATTCTCCGGAAGGAGATGAAGCAGAGATTATATCTATCTTAATTGAAAATTACGAAAATGAGCATTATCCGATTATTAATTCCCTGTAATCTCCTCCTCCACAGAGATGTATCCGGGATAGGCAATAGCTCTTCCTGCAACATTTATGGCAGGCTTCACTTTAAGTTTCAGGCGGCTCGCTTCGTTGCTATGCCCCGATAGGTTCATAACAAGGTTCAGCATGGCATCAAGCCCGTCGCCACTTATCACATCATTCAAATCCAACGCGGCACGAAACGGCACAACTGCACTGCCATTGGGTTGAATCGTCACCCGGTCGCTCACAACACCATCCACCATATGTACGTCATCAAGGTACACCTTCCAGTCCATCCGCGTCATGGCTGCGGTCTGCGTATTGGGGTTGGTAACCTTCACATTCAGATCCATCTCCAGAGGCAATGTTCCTCCACCAATAGCAGCGGTAAGTTTGGCAAGATCGCTGAAGCTAAAGTCACTGATCTCATCTTTATTATCCATGCGAATACCCAGCACCTTTACATTATCCACATTATCCATCTCAAATTCACACTCCTGCAATGCCGCAACCTGAGCTACCTGCTCCAGAATATCGCAGGAGGTTAAAAAAAGTACCGGTAACAGCAGAATAATTATCGTTTTTCTCATTTTTTGAATATTTTTCCTGTTAAACAATAAATTGCCAACGCTGTTCATTGTCATTAAAGTACATTTTTTACAAAGAAAAACTAATTTTGCACCGTAATAAATAAAAAGCATATGCTTACAATAAAGAGCCCCAGTAATTTTCCTCCCTTCAATATTGCCAGTGAGGAGCATCTGATTAAAAATTTCGAGGACAATATTTTTCTTCTTTATATCAATGACCCTACAATTATAGTTGGCAAGCATCAGAATACGCTTGCCGAAATCAACACCGAATATGTTGAAGAAAACGGCATTCATGTTGTCCGAAGGCTATCCGGCGGCGGAGCGGTATTCCACGATCACGGAAACCTGAACTTCTGTTTTATCACTAACCAGAACGGTGATAATAAAGTAGATTTCAGGAAATACACACAACCCATTATCGATGTATTGCAAAGCATTGGTATCAATGCCGAGTTCCAGGGCCGTAACGACCTTACCATCGACGGGAAAAAATTCAGCGGTAATGCATCGCA
This sequence comes from uncultured Bacteroidales bacterium, assembly GCA_964594665.1. Lineage (GTDB taxonomy): Bacteria > Bacteroidota > Bacteroidia > Bacteroidales > BM520 > BM520. The sequence continues at coordinate 11,189 of CAZQNY010000095.1, read as the reverse complement.
TGTGCATAAAAACAGAGTGCTTCATCATGGCACCATACTTTTTGATGCCAAAATGGACAAGCTCTCCAAAGCATTAAAAGCCGATCCGGTAAAATTTTCCGATAAAGCCGTGAAATCGGTTCGGTCAAGAGTGACCAATATTGTAGAACACCTGCAGGAACCACTGACAATTCAGGAGCTGGAGCAGATGATACTTAATCATATCAACAACCTCTACCCGGATGCAAAGCCTTATTCTTTCAGCGAAAGCGACAAAAAAGCCATTGATAAGCTTGTTGAAGAAAAATTTAATACCTGGGACTGGAATTTTGGTTATTCGCCTCAATACTCCTTTAAAAAATCTTTTAAAACCGTTGGCGGAAAAGTTGAAATTCATCTTGAGGCCAAAGACGGAATCATAAAAGAGATTAAAATCTTTGGTGACTTCTTTGCTCAAAAGCCCACTGAAGATATTGAAAAACTTCTGACCGGCGTAGAGCACACACCGGCAAAAATCAGTGAAAAGCTCAACAGTATAGAATTCAGTTCCTATTTTAATGGTGTTCCAAAAGAAGAATTTATAAACGGCATGTTTTAATGAAAGATCCCGACCCGCATATTATTTCAGCATTTAAAGACGCTATTAAAGGCGATTTTCTCACCGGAAAAACCGATCGGTTGATGTATGCCACCGATGCCTCGGCCTATCGTGAGCTCCCCCTGGCAGTGGCCATACCCAAAGAGAAAGAAGATCTCCGCAAGCTTATCCTGCTTGCAGCAAAGCATAACATTCCCTTGATTCCCCGCACCGCAGGCACTTCACTCGCCGGGCAGGTTGTAGGAAATGGCATAGTGGTAGATGTGAGTCGGCATTTTAACAAAATACTGCATTTTGATGCAGAAAAACGTGAAGTCACCGTTGAACCCGGGGTGATTCTCGATGATCTGAACCGTTTTCTTGCTCCCCACGGCCTGTTTTTCGGCCCTGAAACCTCCACAGCATCACGCTGTATGATCGCCGGGATGGTAGGGAATAACGCCTGCGGGCTGCATTCACTTATCTATGGCAGCACGCGGGAACACACAAAAAGCATTACCGCATTTCTCAGCGACGGGTCGGAAGCAACCTTTGGAAGCCTGACAAAAGAGGCGTTTCAGAATAAATGCAATGGCGAAGCCCTGGAAAACAAATTGTACCGCCAGATCCGGGATATGCTGTCGGATAACAACCTGGCAAATGAAATACGACATGAGTTCCCCGACCCGGAGGTTGTTCGACGTAATACAGGTTATGCGCTGGACCTGCTTCTTGAAACAGCGCCATTTACCGAAACACAAGAAGAATTTAACTTTTGTAAACTTCTGGCAGGTTCAGAGGGAACCCTGGCCTTTTTCACCGAAATAACACTCAATCTGGTAGATATTCCGCCACAGAACAAAGCATTGGTGTGTGTTCATGTGGATAAACTTGATGATGCCCTTCGTGCAAATCTCATTGCACTGAAAAACAAGCCTTCCAGCGTGGAGTTAATGGATAAAAACATCCTTGAGCTGGCAGCAAAGAACAAACTGCAGCGTGAAAACAGCTATTTCATCAAGGGGCATCCGGCAGCAATTCTTATAGTAGAATTCACCGGCGACAGCATGGAAGAGCTGCATGAGAAGGCTGAAAAAACGGAGAAGGAAATGCGTGCTGCAGGTTATGGATATCACTTTCCGTTTATTGAAGGTGATAATGTGGCCAAAGTATGGGCGCTGCGAAAAGCAGGCCTTGGTGTGCTTTCCAATGCCCCCGGCGACGCCAGACCCGTCTCCGTGACAGAAGATACTGCCGTACATCCGCGCTATCTGCCGGAGTATATTCATGAGTTCACGGATATGATGGCACGATACGGTAAAGATTGTGTTTACCATGCCCATATTGCCACCGGCGAACTTCACCTGCGCCCCATGCTCAACCTCAAGGAAAAGGACGACGTAGAGCTATTCCACAGCATTGCCCTCGACTCGGCGAAGCTGGTAAAAAAATACAGAGGCAGCCTCAGCGGTGAGCATGGCGACGGCCGCCTGCGGGGGGAATTTATCCCCATAATGGTGGGAGAAAATATCTACAGCAAATTTCGTGAGATAAAAAACCTCTGGGATCCGCAACAGATCTTTAACCCCGGCAAAATTACCGATACACCTCAGATGAACACCTCGCTGCGCTATGAACCCGGCAAGGAAACACGAGAAATAAAAACCTGGTTCGACTTCAGTAAAACACAGGGCGTTATACGTGCGGCAGAAAAATGTAACGGCTCGGGTGACTGCCGCAAACCCGCTGAAGCCGGCGGTACCATGTGCCCCAGCTATATGGCCACGCGTGACGAAAAAAATGCTACCCGCGCACGAGCCAATATCTTAAGAGAATTTCTAACAAACTCTGAAAAAAAGAATCCTTTCGACCATAAAGAAATTTATGAAGTTATGGATTTGTGCCTTTCGTGTAAAGCATGTAAATCGGAATGCCCCTCCAGTGTGGATGTGGCTAAACTTAAAGCCGAATTCCTGCAGCACTACTACGATGCACATCATGTGCCCTTCCGGACACTAATGATTTCATACCTTAACAGCTTCTATAAGCTGGGAATGATCTGGCCCGGAGCCATGAATTTCTTTATGACCAATCCGTTTTTAAGCAAAATTATTAAAAGCTCTATGGGGTTCAGTACAAAACGGTCCATGCCGGAGCTGACCCATAAAACGCTCAAAAAATGGATGCGATCCTACGTTAAAGAGAGTAACGGCGAGGGGAAAAATGGCACGGTATACCTTTTTGCCGATGAATTTACCAATTATCTTGACACAGAAGTTGGTACCACCACTATCATGCTTCTCAACCGATTGGGATACAAGGTTATCATTCCTCATCATGGACTTAGTGCACGGACATTCCTCTCCAAAGGGATGCTGCGGAAAGCAAAAAAAATCATCACCAATAATGTTTTGATGCTGAAAGACCTTATCACGGAGGAAACACCTCTTATAGGAATGGAACCATCAGCAATACTCGGCTTCAGGGATGAATATCCGGAGTTGGTGGATAAAGAACTTCGCAATGATGCACAAAAGATTGGAGAAAATGCCCTGCTTTTTGAAGAATTTTTTATGCGGGAAGTAAAGAAACATAAAATCACAAAAGAGCAATTCACCGATGCCAGACAATTCATTTTACTTCACGGGCATTGCCAGCAAAAAGCGGTGGCAAGCACCTTGCCTTTGCGTGCGATGCTTAGCTTTCCGGAAAATTACGGTGTGAAAGAGATTCCCAGTGGATGCTGTGGCATGGCAGGGTCCTTTGGCTATGAAAAGGAACATTACGAAGTAAGCATGAAAGTGGGTGAGCTGGTCCTGTTACCGGCTGTGCGGGAAGCTACAGAGGACACCCTTATCGTGGCACCCGGAACAAGTTGCAGACATCAGATAAAGGATGGAACAGGAAGAAACGCATTGCACCCTGTGGAGGTAATGTGGCAGGCTCTAAAATATTAAGTTTCAATACTCCATTTACCAGAATAATTCAGGTTAAAAGAAATAACGACATAAAATTAACACTGTTTTTATTTTTTATCCCCTGATATCCAATTATTCCTTAATTTTGCAAAGGAAAAATTAAAATTACGATTGCCGTGAACCTCAACCACAGGCAACTAAGGAAAGGCCATAACGATGACGGATAGTATAAACGACAACTTTGTTTCCCTACATAGTAATATTTTAACAGGCGACGATCTGCTGAATTGCATAAGGGGAATGCCTTCATTGCTATTCCGTATTGAAATCGCAAAAAACCGCATCGAATACCTTAACGATTACCAGGTGGAAGGCCTTGGAAGCAAAACATTTTTACTTCTAAAAAACAAATCACTCAGTAAGGAAATTATTATTGAAGAGGATTACCGGTTTTATGAATCCTTTATTCAGGCGGCCCATAATGCCAAACCGGCAAGTACCATTATTCGTATTCGTACAGAAAATAATGTTATCCGATGGATAAAACTTACCGGGATTAACAATCCTTACAACCCGGGGTTTTACCTTGGCGTGTTAATGGATCTCACCCCTTCTGTAGAGACGATAAACCGTATGCAGGAGAAGGAAAACGAAAACCTGGCCATGCTTAACATGCTGGATAACCCGGTGATCCTTATTGATATGGCCACAAAGCAAATAATCTCCCATAATGTTGCTGCACACGAACTTTTCGGATACAGCTTTAACGAATTTCGAGGCCTTAAATTCCACGACCTCTATCACGCGGGGCTGTCGGGCGAAATAAACAAAATCCTGGAAGATGTAATGTTTGACAAAAAATGGGAAGGCAAAATCTTCTTCCGCCGAAAAGGGCAATCAAGGTTTTTGTGTGATACTTCCATGCGAACATTCAAAATCAGGGATAAAATACTATTACGCATCTCAGTGCATTCAGTTGATATAGAAGACAATGACAGCAAGGAAGAAGAGAAAGAATCCTTTGAAACCCTGAATCTACCTGCCAAAACATATATTCAAAGCCTGCTGGAAAAAATCACTCCACTATCAGAAATGAAAGAGATTCTGGAGGTGATTTTAGATAACCAGATTCCCGGCGCAACACCCTTTGAAGGCATCATGTACTCTGACATTCAACTCAATAAAGATAAAGTAATCGTTTATGCAGCAGGAAAAGCTTTTGAGAACCTCACCTTTGGCGAAACCTTTACATACGATGGTACTATTGCCGAAAATATCGAGCAGTACAAGCTTAAATATCTGATTGTTGAAGATACCATGTCAAGTATTAAAGCCATCGACTGGGCGCTATTTATTCCTTATGGGATCCGTTCCTATTATGCCAAACCATTTTACGAGCGAAAAGCATTACGAAGTGTTCTTATTCTTTGCTCTAAAAACACAGGCACCTTTAAAGAAGATGAAATCGATACCTACGATTTATTAGCTACACCTTTTGTAAAAGGATTAAAAAACTGGCGTAAAAGTTTACGGATAAAAAAATCCAACCGATAAATATCATCTTTTGTCCTTTACTTTCTTTCATGTGGTAGAATCAGTTTTTTTTCATATAAAAAGCCGTTTCAATTTTCGCATTGTTAAGAAATTCATAAAATCACACAACATTATTTTTAAAATCACAATTTCAGACTAAAAAGCCTGAAGTTGTTGTATATAGAGGCTTTACCAAATATTTCTGTTTGAAATTCTCAGGAATTTTGGTTCTACCAGATAAAGAGTTATTAACACTTTTCAGATTTTTTTGTGTTAATATTTGCATGTAAAATTAATGTGATTTACTTTTGGTACTTCCAAAACACAAACCATGTGTCTAAAAAAAGAAGAACTACTAATAAATGAGGTTATCCATTTCCTGGTAAACAGCGAGATGAAAGAGGGTGACCGCCTTCCTCCGGAGCGTGAATTATCAGAAATGTTTCACGCCAGCCGCAACACACTGCGTAGTGCAATAAAAAATCTTCAGGCAAAAGGAATTCTTGAAGTACGACCCAGAAGCGGGTATTACCTGAAAACAGATTTGCATCTCCATAAATACTTAATCGCCGATAAAGACGACAAGCAAGTAGATCGCATTGGAGAGCAGCTGGAGGCATTTTTTCTTTTCGAGCCGGTTGTTGTAAGCTTGTGTTCGGAGCGCATAAACAAGAAACAAATCAATGAGCTGGAGCTTTATCTGGTAGGATTATCAAAAGCTATCCTCGAAGGAGAAGCCACAAAAATAGCTCAGAACCACAAAGTTATATATCAAGCCATTGCCATGGCATGCAATAATCAGCTAATGCTTTTATCGTTGGATCAATTTGAAACAATGTTCAACGCTGTATCGCAGGTTCTGGCACATCTTACCCAGGACGAACGAAGCGAAATATTTGCAGCCCATGTAAACCTGGTTAACGGGATCAAAAACAAAGAAGAAAACAATGCTGCCTGCCAGTCGAGAAACCTGATTATCACGCTGGCAAATTTGCTTTATAAATATGAAGGCATAGCTATTCCGGCAGCCATTCAGGATCACATTATCAAAAAACACAACGATCAATAGCAAGAAAAAACATGAACAGGAGGGAGTTATTTACTGCACCATTCAAACGTTTCCGCGAAAACCTTGACGAGGTAGAAAAGTCCGGGGAGAAAACCTCTGGTACTACCAAAACAGCGGTTTCGACAATGAAACGCAGTGATATCATCAATGCACTGGGCTCAGACTTCTCTTCCGGCAGATTAAGCCAGGAAGTAATGCGCATGGGAATTGACCCCTCGAACCTCTCTGATGAAGATATGATTGACATGATAATTGCAGAGATGCAAAAATCAAAACCCGTTCAGAAAGAAATTCAACAAGAACAAGAAACACCATTAGACAACACCAATAACTCATAGTTTTATTTAATCATTCAATACATCCGGTTATGGAAAACCAAGAACACTTGTATGTAGAGCAGCGCAATCTTGTGAAGCGCTGGCGGGGACCGATCCCTGCACTTGTAAACGTGCTATTCATGCTGGCGATATTTTATATCACCTGGTGGATTTTTCAGGATCCACGTGGCTTGATGCGCCTTTACACCCCTTTTAAAGGTTATATGGTATGCCGTTGGCTGCTGATTATCTTTATCTGGGTAGCGTATATTTTTAACTACTGGCCCTTTAAAAATTCATGGCTAGACAAAACGCACCCTGTTGTCAAAGGGCTTATCCTGACTGTTGTCAGTGTAGCTTTAATGCTCCTTGTAATTCAGGGTTTCTTTGTTCACATTTTAGGTAATTATGGTATTGCTTACTTTAATCCTGAACGTTTGATGGACATCGGCATCACTGAGTTTTACGCTGAAGAGTACTCATATGAGGCTATTATGATGTTTGCAGCCATTGCATCATGGCTCAGCCCCACCTGGGTTGTTGCCTGTGAAAATGCTCCATGGCAGAAACTTAAACAGCCGGCAAAAGGAATGTCTGTACTGATCGTTACTTTCTTACTGAGTATGATCATTTACTTTATCACCATGCACTCACACATGGGTATCCTTTACTATCCCTGGCAGGAATTCACCGCTATCACTCCTCCTTACTGGGAACAATTTGCCAATACAGTATCCGGTAACTTCCATATTGCATGGATTATGAGCGCCACGGTAATTGTATGGATGTACGAAACCATCTGGGAGCGTTATCCTTTCGATCTGATCAAAAAAGACTGGCTGCGTCGTGTAGCATCCTTCTTTGGTATCTTCCTTATTGCTGTTGCTTTAGCATTTGCATTGTTTTATGTTGAAGAGCTTACATGGGGCCCTGCTATTCGCGGCACCCGTCGTTTGATGGCTCCCGACTGGAGATGGTTACACGTTGGTGAGATGGCTATTTTCTGGCTTGTTCCTGCACTGTTCCTCCACTTCTACTGTGGCAACTGGCCAAACAAATTCAGCCGCCCGGTGAATGTACTTGTTCGTACACTCATTACCATTGTAGGTGCAATTCTTCTTTACATTGTATATTACAAAACTTCACACCTCTTCCTGGGTACACAAAAAGGATATTCTCATCCTCAGCAGTTCCCGATGATCCCGATGATATGGCTGATCAACATCTTCCTTATCAACAACTGGTTCATGGACAAATGGCCCGGATGGAAACGTGCTCCTAAGGTTGTTGGCGCTGAAACAGAAGCCGTTGTTGCTGAAGAGAAAGAACCCGTTAGCTTCACACAGAAATTCTTAATTGGTCTTGCTGTTGGTGTTGCCATTGGTATTCTTATCTATTTCATCGTTGTAAAATTCATACCCTGGTGGTCCAGTGTATATACAGTCATTAAATAATGTTCTAATCGTAAAAATCGTAATATCATGAGTACAAATAATGATAATTCAAAAAAGACGGATTTTACCAGGAGAGATTTCATTAAAGGCGCTGCCACCGGTGTTGGTTTAGGAACACTGGCTACTATGGGAGTCTTTTCCTACTCAGGGGCACGCAAAAAGTTCCTTCCGGAAATCCAGCGCCAGCAAAAAGATTTTGGCGTATGTAAAAGTGTAAAAATAACCAATATATCTGAGACCAGCTGGTTTGATAACGGTACCCTTATGGGTGATATCCGTAACGCTGGTGGTCTGCTGGTAAACCAATACGACTTCAACTGGCCTCCTTTCGGTAATGGCGAAGGTCTTGCCAAAGGTTCCTACGAAAAAGGCATGAAAGAGATCAAGCATCTCTTACCAGACAAAGTTGACGAGGCATGGGAAATCCAGAAGAAAAAATCTGTCAACCCGCAAAATGCCGGTGGTTATGCCTGCCTTATTGAAATGGAAGACATGGATGGCAAAATGCATAAATATCTCCTCGACACAGGATGGTCGTACGAATGGATGCACAAATGCTACAAGCGTGAAGGTATCGATAAGATGCTTGCCGCTCATGAGATTGAAAAATTCTTCGTCTCTCACGCTCACTTCGATCATTTCTGGGGTCTTCCTGTAACTTACAAGTACGATCCTACTATCGAAACATACATCCCTGAAGGATTCTATCCTGAAGATAAGCAGTACATCAAAGACTGTGGTCACCAGGGTAATGTGGTTGAAGTTCCTGAAGGTCTTAAGAAAATCGAACCCGGTTTTGCCGTTTACTCTTTCGGTGTTCCTATCATCTGCCGTGTATATGGTGAGCTTTCCATGTACTTTAATGTCGAGGGTTTGGGTCTGGTTTGCGTCAGTGGTTGCTGCCACGAAGGTATCATCAAGTTTGCTGATACTGCCTACCGCGAGCTCAAGTATGAAAACGACCAGATGTACGGTATCTATGGCGGACTGCATATTTCTCCATTCGAAGACTGGGATCCCAAATACGATGACCTTGTAATTTCAATGGGTGACTGGGGATTCCAGAAGATTGGATGTAACCACTGTACCGGTATCCTTACTGCGAAGAAATTCATTGAACGCGGATATAATGTTATCGAAGGTACGGCACGTTATCGTTCAAAAGACAAGGCCTATCTCGGTAACGGAGATACCATAGAATTTAAAGCTTAATAAAAAATATCAATGTGTCGCTGTTATGCTCTTCCTGACTGCGCATGGTTTTCGAAGGGTTTGTGATTTCTAAAATATCCTATTGGTTGCATGGATAGAGAGTAGAAAGGATGCGGCATAACAGTACACATTGTTTTTAACAATACCGGATATGGATTTACACAGTATTTTCCCCGATACGGGTCACAGTGATAATATTCTCAAGGCGGAAAAGTTTCTCGACAACCTTCTTGTTCGGACAAACTTCACTTTAAAGACCCGTACTGCTTTGGGATGGAGGGGATTACATCCTTCAGTAAGAAGTGGCAACGGCTGGACCTGCAAAATACGTGGTAATGACGGTGTATATGGCATCTGGCTTCAGGAAACCCGTGAATCAGAAAAGCATTATCAGCTGGTTTATAACCTGGCATATTTCCCGATGCCGGAAGAAGAAACACGGATGATGTTTGCCATAGAAACAGCGTTGCTCCCTGCTGATCCGCAGTATATGGATTACGTGCGTAACTTTATGTGTTACCCCGAATTCACAAAACTCTTTTACATTGCTGAAATTCATATCATACTTCAAAAAGACAATCGGGAAGCCATAGCTTTTTCATTAAAGGCTCAGAGAAGACTCAGAACAATTTCAGAAGAAGGGATTTACAATATTCATCAGGATGAAAAGATCTGCCTTGTGGAACCAAAGGGTGTTGATCAGGATCTGCCGGCTTTTCACCTGGCCTATCCCTTCTTTGAAGTTCTGGGGGCTACTGTAACCTACAACCTCTCTGATGCGCCACATTCCATTTATACCTCAAAAGCGATTCTTTCATCGAAAGATCCTGATAAAGAATTCGATGAAATGCTTGAAATCGGGCTCGTATATCAAAACGACGAGGCCTGGTTCGATGCAGAGCTATTCTTTGACAGAAATCTGGCTTTATGGTATCCGGAGTGTGAAGACAGCAGACCCTTTAATGATGCTCCATGGTGGACAACACACCTGTCGCTCTCACAGGCTACCGGAAATAGTGGGCTTAAGGCCATCGACAGGCCCCAGCTTATTGTTCTCAGTGGCTTTCTGGGAAGTGGTAAAACAAGCTTTCTGAAACATTTTATTGAATATCATACGCAGAACAATCGTTTTGTCGCCGTGATACAAAATGAAATCGGACAGAAAGGCCTGGATGCCAGCATCCTGGAAGACAGCTTTGGCGTTATGGAAATGGATGAAGGATGCGTTTGCTGTTCCCTGGCCGGGCAACTGCGAAAAGGTATTCAACAAATCCATCAGTCTTACAATCCCGATGTAATAATTCTCGAAACAACAGGGTTGGCTAACCCTTTCAACTTATTGGCCGAGTTAGAAGAAGTAAAAGACCTCATCCGGTTCGATTCTATCACTACGGTGGTTGATGCCCTTAACATCAACCGTTTTATGAAGGAATCGCACATTGCGGAAGAACAGATCAAAGCCGCAGATATTATTCTGGTTAATAAAATCGACCTGATTGATAAACAGCAGAAAGAGGCACTCCTGGAGCAAATCAATGCAATCAACAGCAATGCACTGGTTCTCGAGAGTGTAAAGGGCGATATTAACCCGGCATTGATTTATGCTGCCGACAAGGATGAAGTTGATCTTGTTGCGCCGCCGCACTCGCATGAAAACCACATGCATGAGCATCTTGGCAGTATTAAAGCAGAAATCACTTCTTTACCCGGTCGTGGTGCATTTGAACAGTTTATAAAAAATCTCCCTGACGGGATTTTCCGATCCAAAGGCCGCATAGCGTTCAGTGACAGAAAGGAAAAATATGTTTTCCAGTATGTCAACGGACGCTATGAGCTGGAGGAAACGGTTCAACCTGAAGGGATGGAGTATTATCTCATCTTTATCGGTAAAAACAGTGCGCTGGAAAAGATCGATCTTACTCAAATTATTTAATGCGATTAGTGACAATTATCATTCATCTGATAACACAGATAAACCAAAAATCAATAACGATGAAAAAAATTTATTTACTCACACTTCTCGTTGCCATCAGCTCCCAGCTTTTGCTTGCTCAGGATGGTGGTAAAGCATTTGGAATAAAATTCAAAGGTTTTATTAAACATGAAATGATTTACGACAGCCGTCAGACT
>CAZQNY010000094.1:0-12665 GCA_964594665.1 uncultured Bacteroidales bacterium | reverse complement strand
CAATACCCAGATATGATGCGATATACTGCAAGGGAATATCATTCATATACTCTTTATGTCGTTTCAGAAGATTATAATATCGCTTTTCTGCAGTCTCAGATCTGATTTCGTGAAGAAGTTGGTCGAGTTGTTCATTAATGCGTATTGTGAAAAGTCGGACAAAAGTGCTCCAGGCCGGAATCCTGAGGAGAGATTGGTATTCGTGATATTCAATTTTCCACATGGTAGCATCGGTAAGTGCCATTATGCTCTCATTAGAGGGCTCCTGCCGGTGAAAACTATATTTTGCAGTTAACATGCCGGGTGCGGCCGAGAAGAACTTGGTAATTTCTTCTCCATCTTTATTAAAATACCAGCGGAACAAACCTTTTTCAGCGAACCAAACACTACGACATACTTCTCCTTCCGTAATCAAAATATCGTTTCTGGAGTATGTTTTCTGCTGAAAGGAAACTTCAATTTCTTTCCACTCTTTTTCAGGAATATCAGTAAATGTTGATACGAATTGACGTAAAGAGACGATCATTTGTCTTGTTTTGAAAAATAGTGTAGAAAGATAAAAAATAATTCAGAAAAAAATTATTTACATGAAGAAGTTCGGGTCCAGATTACTCTTTTGCCAATCAGAGAAACCCCAATATACCCTTTTATAATCATAATATCTGAATCTTCTGATATCGAAATATTACAACTATAGGATCGCCCATGCCTTGGATCGTAAATTTTACCTTTCCATTTTCCGCTTCCAATATAAAAAGCATCTTGTAAAATCATTGTTCTTAAGTATGGTAAACCTGTGTGATGATCGATTTTTGGTTTTCCGTAATTATCATTGGTGCTGTCGGGTTCATCAGGCTCCATCAGCCAGCAGAATCTACCGTTAAAATTGTTGCTCCCTGTTTTGATGATCTCTATGATTGCTTCATTATTTTCAGTATACCAATACCCGCAGATATTATCTTCACTAACCTGCGAAAATGCATTTAATGATGCAAAAATCATGATTAATATCAGTTTAGAAATAGATCCCATGCGGTTGATAATATACTGTAAAAGATGTAGTTAGTATATTAACGGCCGACGAATAAAAAAAATTGCCTGCTATTTGCAAATCCTGTCGGCAGCAAGCTTTCCGGTAAGGATTGACATGGGAACCCCCGCCGGACTGTAGGCCCACTGCCCGGCCTGAAATATCCCGGGAATTGGAGTTACAACCGATCGGTCTGAAAACTGAATCTTATGCACTACGGGAACAGGTTTTTCAAAGGTCCATCCAACAATGGCTCCTTCTGAGCTTAATGTGCGTTCAGCAATACTTACCGGCGAAAAGGAAAAATGCTTTATCACCTTATCTTTCAATACAGGATAAGCTGACTCTGCCAAAACAGTAATCATTTTTTTTGATAATTCAAGTTTAAACTCTTCATACCACCCATCGTCTTTTATTTTTTTAAAGAGATCATATTCTGCCAGCAAACTCACAATCATCCCTGTCTTGCCTTCAGGCGCCAGGCCCGGATCCTTAAGCCCCGGAATAGAAATTTCGAAGGTATTATAGCTTACAAAACGATTCATCCACGCCAAAACATCGTTTTTGGAGGTCGGGTCCCAATTATCGAGCATTGAAGTGAGCTCGTCCCGGTGTATTTCTCCCAGCCCCTTGCGGGAAGGTGTGTAGAAGAAATGCCCGTTTGCAATTTTCCTGAAACTTTCCAATGGCTCATCTACCTCCAGAAAAAGACTAAAAACAGAATCTCCTCCACGGCTTAATTCTATTTTACTTTGTGTCTCCCTGGTTTTTAGTTTAATCTTTTCTGGAATATTGGTGGTATTCAGAATTTGAAATAAGGTCTTCAAATCTGCTGCCCAAACAAGGTTGTTGTACAGATATTCTTTGTTATTGTTGTCCTTTACAATTTTTTTATCAGGATCTATATTCTTTATTATTGTATCTAATTGAATAGCACCTCCAAATTCAGTGATCTTGTTGGAAACAGCATCCGCCAATTTTTGAACTCCTCCTTTGGGATAAAAATAATCCAGATAAAGCGAGAAATAGCTTAACGCAAAAAATGTAGGTGTATCTTTAAAGAAATGTTGAGAAATAATATCACGCAATGACTGATCCTTGATCATTTCCTGCAGATATCCTTCAACCGGCATATTCATGCGATTGATTCTCCCGACCGTGAAGAGGAATTTCGGCAACCATGGAAGCAATCGTTTAAATAAAAATTTCCGATCTCTTTTTAAGTCTTTAAAAACCGGATTTTCAATGCCGTATAACACATCCATGTGTTTCATTATTCTGCGGATGGATTTCAATAGGTTGTCAATATCGTCTTTGCTGTCCGGATAAAAATGAACCAGAAGGTTGCGGTAATCTTCAAGGCTGGAAATGTCTTTTATATCCAGAATTTTATCTTCAATGCCAACAGATACCGGGCTTTTGACTGTTTCAAGATCAATGCCAAGGTCTTGTAGCATGGGAAGAATTATTCCTGCATCTTCAAGCGCTCTGACGCCGGCATCAAAATGAAACCCATCACGATTAAAGGAATTTACCAGGCCTCCGCACTGGTTGTTTTTTTCAACAAGAAGTGTTTTATGACCATTTTTCGACAGATATGCAGCCGCGGTTAATCCTGCAATACCTCCTCCAACGACAATGCTATGGTATTTGTTATCAGTCATTTCTGAGATGATTTACATTATTTATGATTTAATTTTCCGATTTTTAAACTTACTTGCCAGAGTTTTTCTGCAATTTCCCTGTCTGTGGCTGGCGGTGCCGGGTCTTCCCGGGTAGTAAGATTAAAAAACTTTCCACTGACATTCTGCATCGATTTATCTGCGCACAGAAAATAGATGGCTTCAGCGGAAATTTCTACCGGACGCAATGTCTTATCCAGAAAGTTTCGTTTAAACCATTTGTAAACAGGCCCGTTTTCCTGACCTGTTTCTGTTTTTACTGCTCCCGGATGCATGGTGTTAATTGTTACTCCGGAATTGTTTAATTTATCGCTAAAGATCAGCATGGAAAGAAGTTGTGCTGTTTTTGCTGATCCATAACTTTTTAACCCGGAATAGCGACGATTCTTCCATTGCAGGTCTTCGGTGTCGATTCCCCAGGCAGCAAAGCGATGCCCCTCTGAACCGACCATAATGATTCTGGCATGTTTTTGTGCTTTAAGCTTTTCACAAAGCTTGTAGTTGATGATAAATGTAGACAGGTAATGCACCACAAAGGTTTTTTCCAGCTGATCTTCAGTATATTCAGGTTTGGTAAGATATACTCCTGCATTATGGATTAGTACATCAATGTCCTGCTCCATTGCTGCCAAATGGTCTGCAGCATTATGAATGTCTGGTAGTTTGCTTAGGTCAGCAATGAAATATCCGCATGTTACGTCATAATTGCGCTCAATCTCCGACTTTAGTTTTGCTGACTTTTCAGGATTTCTGTTTATACACAATATATCGGCTCCCATGGAAGCAAATTTCTTTGCAGTGATATACCCTATTCCTGAAGTAGCCCCCGTAATTACTACCAGTTTACCGGAGAAATTATCATTGCAAACCTGAGGATTCTTTCGGTTGTTTTTTACCATGGCCCAAACATTCGACCACTTGTATTCCTTAATATATTGTCTGGTTTTCTTTTTCATAATATCAACCGAATTTTCTGTGCATAAAGCGACGATACATCTTTCCGAAACGTGGAATATTATCAAAAATATCACCCCAAAGGTCATAATAATCACGTTGTTCCAGTATTTTCCCTTCTTCAGAAAGTGTTAGTCTGCTTGCTCCATACATTACAGAGTTGGGATATTTTTTAAAACCAATGGTCATTTCCCATTCTATAAATACCGTATCATCATTCATTACGGCCCTTTTAATATCCATTGTAAGGTCTTTCGATCGCTTTGTTAATCGCTCGGTCATGGCCTTAAAATCTTCCATGCCCTGAAGTTCCTGTACCGTATCTCTGAATACAATATCTTCATGGTAAAAGGGAATAATGTGTGACCAGTCTGGCTTTCCTTCCGTATTGTAGGTTTTTGACCATAATACTTTTACGGTTTCAATGTTGGTGATTTTTTTGGCTTCAATATCCTGAGTAACGATTAGTGGTATCTCCATATGTATATTAATAATATGTTGGTTCTACTTTTAATGTTGTGTCTTTATCGAATAGAAACAGTGTTTCCTGATGATCCGGTGGTCCAAACTTTCCCTTTGCATTGTTTGAAAAGCCAAAACCTTCTCTGGGAATAACAAAACAGCGCGTATCAAGTTCACTGTTTTTGTTTTCATCATGGAAATAGCGAAAAGAATAAGTGTCTGTCGGAAGATTGCTGATTATCAGTGTGCAATGATTTGATTGTAATCCCTCTACAATGCCTTTAACAATGTTTTTATCGCTATCACAGAGTTCAAGAACAATATTGCCTCTTGCGTTTTGTAATCCTGAAATTTCTATTGTTAGTGTATTTTGTGCCAAAAGAGTGGGGCCAACAATAAATACTATAAATATCCAAAGCCCGAACCTTATTCCAGAATTCATAAATACAGAAAATTAGTTACTGATTAGTTTAGTTACCCCTTCTGAGCCCTTTATCAGAGCAAGAGTATAAAGATAATGAATTATTCTAAACCGAACCTAATCGGATAGCAGGAAAATAACAGTATTACTCCGTTGTGCGCATTGGATGAAAATCTATAAAGGTCCTGCCATATCTGTCAATGGCCTTTACTTCAATAAGGATTAATTATTTAAAAAGCATTATAGCACTGTATAACAATGCCCTGAATTGCATTTATCATATTTATTTATGAATTTTGTATTGATAAAAAAATAAACCAATGCCACCTCTTCTGCTATTATTACTTGTTTATGTCGGGTATATTCTGATGTACCGTTTTTATGGAAAATTTTTAAGCCGGAAAATATTCAAAATCAATAAACTGGCTCCTGTGCCTTCCCATGAGTTGCAGGATGATTTCGACTATGTACCCACAAAAAAGGGTGTCATTTTCGGCCATCACTTTGCTTCTATCGCCGGGACAGGCCCCATTGTCGGTCCGGCAATAGCGATTATCTGGGGATGGGTTCCTGCTGTTTTATGGATTTTCTTTGGCAGTATTTTTATTGGAGCCGTACATGATTTTACGGTTCTGATTGTTTCGGTTCGAAACCAGGGGCGTTCTGTTGCCGACCTTGCCGGGAAGTATATCAATAAACGGGTAAAGATTTTTATCTATATCATCGGGATGTTTGAACTCTGGCTGTTTATTGCAATACTGGGTCTTGTGATGGCAATAATATTCCGCTTATATCCGGGTGCTGTAGTGCCTGTCTGGCTTGAAATACCTATTGCTGTCTGGCTTGGATATCTGGTTTATAAAAAAGGGCGAAATTATATATCACTTAGTATTATTGCAGTGGTAGTGATGTATCTTACTATTATCCTTGGTCGCTATTTGCCCGTGATTATTCCGGATTTATCGTGGATGCCTGCAACAGGAAGCTGGACAATACTACTTCTGATATATGCTTTTATTGCGTCGATTATTCCTGTAACTACGTTGCTTCAGCCACGTGATTTTATTAACTCACACCAGCTGTTACTTGCCATGGGATTGCTGATAGTGGGTGTTATCGCTTCCTCGTTTGGCGGGGATTTTACCATGGTTGCTCCGGCAGTTAATTTTCATCCTGAAGGAGCACCATCATTCTGGCCCTTTGTGTTTATTATTATCGCCTGTGGTGCCGTATCAGGTTTTCATGCATTGGTTTCCTCTGGAACATCATCCAAACAGATTGATAATGAAAAAGATACACTGTTTGTTGGGTATGGCAGTATGCTTATGGAGGGTGCACTGGCATTACTTGTTCTTATTGCCGTTGCAGCAGGAATCGGAATGGGATATACGGATGCATCAGGGAATGTTCTTTCCGGCCTTCCGGCATGGACAAGCCACTATGCCAGCTGGCAGTCGGCCAGTGGCCTGGCGTCGAAGATTACCGCTTTTGTCGATGGCTCGGCAAATATGATTGCATCCACAGGATTGCCCCGTGAATATGCCGTTATAATTATGGGCGTTTTCGTGGCTTCCTTTGCAGGCACAAGCCTCGATACTTCCACTCGTCTGCAGCGCTTCTTTGTGCAGGAACTCTTTTCAAATAATGGCCGTGGCCTGATGACAAATAAGTATCTTTCTACCTCTGTGGTTATTCTTACCGCCGGAGCGCTGGCATTTGCTACCGGGGCCGATGGAAAAGGTGCTCTTATGCTTTGGCCGCTGTTTGGCGTTGTAAACCAGATTCTTGCTGCTCTTGCATTGATTGTTGTTACAAGTTATCTGTGCAAAAAAGGTGGCTATAAATGGCTCGTTTCGGCCATTCCGGCTCTTTTCCTGGGATTTATGGCTATCTGGGCCGGCATACTGAACGAAATCCATTTTATTCAGAAAATGGAGACAATGCTGATTGTCGTTAACAGCATCGTTATTGTCCTCGCTGTGGCGGTTGTAGTAGAAGGCGTGATAAATATACGTTCACAGCTAATCAGCAGACATAATTTGGAGGTGGACTAAATAACTTTGTCTTTCTGTGATTTTATTATTTCAAAAGTACATTGTGAACCTTCCCAGAGTGTTTCCTTTACATTTAACCTGAATGCCGGATTCATTGAGGCTAAAAAGGCTTTAAATGGATTTATACAATAAATATGGCAAGGCTGGGCTGTGTTCATCTTTTTGGCAATACTGCATAATAAACAATGCTTGCCGGTTGCTGTTGCATTCTCTGCCAATGGGGCATAATCCCATTTTATACAGCCAAACACCCGGGAGAAATAACTGAAAAGCTCTTCGGGTGTTTTAATACCAAGTTGCTTCAGCTGAGTTCCGGCGGTCATGGCCTGGAGATTTGCTTTTTTTGGGGTTACTGCTTCCAGAATTCCCGCATCATGATAATGTTTTACGGAGTCTGCCATTACACTGGCATAGAATAATTGTAATGTTTTAATATCGTCTTTCATGGTTTTGATTTTTTGTACATTACAAAATTATTGCTTCCATATGGAGAGGTAAATAGTGAGTGATCATCATTTTTGTCAGCTCCGTCAGCAATAAATTTCCTGTGAGATTATTATTTTTGTATTCTCTGATAACAGAAAATACGACCAACAAAGCATAAATTATGGATCATTCCGGATTAAAACGTGCGTTTCAGGAGCTGTTTAATGTATTTGAGTGCTTTCCTGAACCTGCTGATTACGAGTTGTTCGAGCAAAAAAAGAAACTGTTAATTCTTTTATCTGATGTGGAAAACAGTTCTGTGGCTGTTTTTGATATGCATCGCGGGGAGTATGCTTTTTTACAATCTCGTTTTGATGACCATCTGCACTACCCTTTAAATGATTTATTTAAAAAGAAACCATCCTATTTTATGGATTTAATGCCGGAAAAAGATCTGGCATTTACCATTGATACTATAAAAAAAACTTTCTCATGGCTGGAAAAACAGGAGTCTTCAAAGCGCAAGGAATATAAACTGGTTTTTGAGTATCATTTATCTGATCCGGCAGGTAATCTGTATTCTTTTCTACAGCAATGTGTAATTCTTGAACAGGATAATTCCGGAAATACATGGATGGTACTTATTTTAAATGATATGGTGCCCGGAAAAACAAACTCTGACCATTTACTACGAAAAGTCTTTCATATTCCTACCGGCAAAATCGTTTTATTTAAGGATGCAGAATCTTCTTCAGACGTGATGCTATCGGCCCGTGAAACAGAAATTCTGGGATTGCTGTCACAAGGATATCAAAGCAAGGAAATATCTGACCGGCTTTATATCAGTGTAAATACTGTAAATAATCATCGTCAGCATATTATCAGTAAATTAAATACTGAAAATACCCATGAGGCTATTCGGTTTGCAAGGTCAATCGGGATTATCTGACATTAAAATACTGATATTTAGCTTTTTTTGTGATTGTCTGTTTACATTATTTTTACAACTTTCCGTGTGTAAACCTGGTCTCCTGAGATAACGCTGAACAAATATATACCTGGCGATATTTTATTCATATTTATGTTTTTTATCCAACGGTTTTTACGATCAATAAAAGCAGAAAAAATGTTTTTTTTACCTGAAAGATCAGTGATTCGAATTTCCGTTTTATTCTTTATTCCCTTAATATCAATATATAACATATCAATAAATGGGTTTGGATATAGGGTGATTTTTAAATCCTGATCATTAAAATCGTCGATCGAATAACTGCACATTGCAAATGAATAAATTATCCGCAAGGTGTCATTTGCAAAGCATCCCGTATTTTTATCAAATACTTTCACGTAATACTCCTGAATGTTACTTCCGATCCCTGTAGTTCCTACTTCAATACACTGTGCCGTATCTCCATTGTTCCAGATATATGAGAAACCCGTATTGCAGGCATCCAGTAAAACGGAATCGTAGATACAAACAGCGACAATTTTTTCATCCTCATTATAAATGGAATCAAAAGGAGCAGCAAGGTCGAGAACAGGAGTGGGATGAACAGTCACCTGCACAGAGCCTGATATTGTATTCATCTGATCAGCTACATCAACCGAATAGAGAAAAGTACCTGTATCCTGAACCGTAATAATCGGGTTTTCAGCAGTAGAAATGATGCTGCCATCACCGGGTATAACGCGCCACTCAAATCTGTGTGGTAATCCTCCTCCTGAGGCACCGCTATAAAGATGCAGGGTGTCGAATTGACATATTTCGTTCGATGATGCCTGTGGGTTTGCTGCCAGTGGCCCCCCTGAAAGCTCCACCCAAACATGATCTGTTTCAGTGCACCCAAACTCATTTGCTACCAGAACATCAAAACGCTGGTCATTGACTAATGAAATGGTTTTGGGCTCACGAAGGTGGTTGTCGCCGTCAATTTTATCTTCCGGTGACCATTCAAATGAAAAAGCACTTCCACCGCCAAAGGTGTAACAATGCAAAGGCGTAAAGTAACTGTGCGGGATATGAATGGTGTCCCCGGCATCAATCACCGGGATATCCTTTACTATTACATATACGGAGTCTTCTATTTGTGAGTACAAATCATCCACTACAACATAAAACATAGTTGATTGTGTAAGACTGGGTATAACAGGATCCCCCACACTAAAATTCCATCCGGGAGGATTTGATGTCCAAATATACGTATATGTTTCATTACCGCCGGCAGCATTGGCATGAAGCTCTGCACCAGTGCCATAACAGACATATTCTGCATTAGCCGATGGGTCTGCCCGCAATGGTCCGCCCTTTACCGATATCGTTGCTGTTGATTCCCCATAACATTCACTCTGGCTGTCATGAACGGTAAGTGTGAAGGTTTGATCTGCTTCCATCAATACCGTCTCTGTGGATGCTGCATCAGGATTTAAAACCATTTCCTCCGGCTCCCAGTGATAGGTGTAATTTCCACTTCCTCCGGTAGCTGTCCCTGATAAAGTTGTAAATGTTCCGTAATTTATTTCTTCATCCTCTCCCGCATCAGCAAAAATCCCTTCTGCTATTGTTACCTGCTGAACAATCTGATTTTCACAACCATAGTCAGATGTTACAGTGAGCAATACATCAAAGCTTCCAAAATCCGAAAATATATATTCCGGATTTTCTTCTGTGCTGGTGGCTCCGTTATCATCAAAATCCCACAAGTATTCTGTTATATTTCCAGATGCAATTTGGGATGCATCTGTGAAATTAGTAGGAAGCCACTGGCATAAGCCTGAGTAATTGAACAAAGCCTCCGGTGCAGGTCTTTCGGTTACTGTGACTTCACCGTTCATCATATTATCACAGTTATCTTCATGAGCATAGACAGAATAAGTCCCTTCCTGGTGTTGTGGCGGAAAAGATAATGGGGCATCAATGCCGGGAAGTTCCAGCGGGGGTGTTAGCGAGACACCATTACGAAGCAACTCATAGGTTACACCAGCTTCGGAGTTTTCCACGCTTATGATGGCACCTTCGCTGTTTTCACAATAATATTCCGGTCCTGAAATATCAAAAATCATTGGTGCAGGGATGACCTCAATGGTGCAAGTTCCCGTCATGGTTGAAACACCACAGAATGACGATGCTGCAACGGTATAGGTCCCCGGAATTGTCCAGTAATTAAAGCTGAGCGAGCCCCCGGTTCCAAGTCTTGATTCAAGATAATCACCATCTCTTTTTAAATCGTACCAAACCATATTTTCCGATCCGTTAAGATAGATTTCAATACCTTCACCACCTTCGCAAAAGCTTCCCCCGGGGTTGAGATCAAATGTTTCAGGTAATGAATTCATCAGAATATACATTGTGGTGTCATTATCACAGATGCCATCGTCGTAATAATAGTTGATACCATATGTTCCTGCTTCCATGTAAGAAGGGTATAGGGTTGCGGTTCCGTTGCCATGGTCTTCAAGACAATCACCGCAATCGGGAGATATGGAGAATATCCCTTCATCACGGTTGGCGACAAGCGATTTTGGATCGTCGCTGAGGCAGGCATTTGCCGGTAATCCGCCATAATCAACATAGGGCGCATCAGTTATTACCATAAAATCAAATGCCTCAAAATTGGCATAATTGTCACATAAGTCTGAAACAGGCCCGTTGATAATTAGGCTGTGGAGTCCTGTTTTTTCAATGGGTGTGGAAGGATCCAGCACCAACATGAAATCAACCTCCTGGGTGCCTCCGTCTTCACAGGCATCACCAATGACATCAATAATTGTAAGTGCAATCCCATCAGGGTCAAGTAGCTGGAAGTCAGCAGCATTAACAGTAGAGCAGAGTACGAATTCTGAGAAAGAGAAATTCATCTCCGTCTCACCACTGCAGCCAAATGATTCCTGTACCCAGTTGATTTCGGGTTTGATATTGTCGTAAATATTTGCTGTTGACGGAGAAAAATCAATGGTATAGCCTTCATTCGACTGGGTCCAGTTACTGACACAAATAACATAGGTTTCGCCTTCCTGAACAGGTATATCAGCACACCACTGGTTGGTGTTACCCCAGTCTTCACAGTCTGAGTTTCCTCCCTGTGCGGTCCAAGAACCTGTATTACCCAGAATACCTGCCGCATTACAGGCCACCTGAATAGATGGGTCGCCATAAATGTCTCCGCATTCCGCATTTGTAAGGTTAAAAACACCCCAGTCGTAATCGTCATTCGGCAATACAGGATTTATCTCAAAGCTCATCATGCCGCTACTTTGGCAAGTGATAATATACCAAACAGAGTTTTTCTCTCCATCCATACAACTGTAAGGGCACCCGGAAGCATCC
The DNA here is from genome assembly GCA_964594665.1 of uncultured Bacteroidales bacterium. GTDB lineage: Bacteria > Bacteroidota > Bacteroidia > Bacteroidales > BM520 > BM520. The sequence continues at coordinate 1,312 of CAZQNY010000094.1, read as the reverse complement.
TGAATCTCGTTAAATGCTCCGTAACCTGTAAATACACTGGTTTGAGTATATGATTCCTGACAAACAGGTATGGCGCCCAGACAATCCTGAATTGTTGGTGTTTGACCGGATAGATTTAAACTCAGAAATCCTAATAATGTGCTAAGAATGAATGTGGTGTATAAGTATCGTTTCATATCCGGATGCCTGTTATTTAATTGGTCATCCAAATATAATGATTTTTTAGATGTATTACTGAGTTATTTTTATCGGTCGCCAGACTCCTCCATATATTTCATCCTCCGTGCCAAAGCAATGCGTTGAATTGATGCCTGCGGCAGGACCTGAGAGTGCCTCGATTTTAAAACCATCAACGACTTTAAATAAATCAGTGTTAATGTCTAAAATCATTTCCATTTCAGATATTGAAAAATCAATATGGCCAATTTTATAAATTATTGAATAGAAAGGCCCCAGATCTCCAGCATCTTCACATCCCGCACTCCACAAGGCTCCGGTTTTATCAATATAGAAATCGGTGATATGCCTGTGAATTTCCTGATTCCAGCTTCCCGGCGCGGTTACCACAATACCGGATAATCCGCGTTCTGTGAAATTAAATGAATGTGATTTTAAATCAGCAATGCCCCAGCGGATTATTCCGGTAGGATATACTTCTGATCCGCCACGCTCGCCAAGAACAACGATTACGGAATCAGTATTTGCCGGAATACAGGTTATCGCTTCATATTGGTCGCCAACAAGGCCAATATCATTTGGTTTGAGAGCAGGGATTTCCATTACTCCCAATACTGTGGCCTTTAGCAATGTTGTATCAACAGTAACATGAAAGATACGGCCTGTGTTATCCTGCCATGCACCGGATTCGGCAAGGAGATATTCTCCCTCTCTGCCCGGAATTGCACAGATGCTCTCAAGATCGCTGGAAATACCGGTTTCATCCCAGCCTGTTACATCAAGTGGTGATATAATAAGCTCCAGTGAGTTCACGGTAACAAGACCCATACGAGGGCCCTCTTCAAAACGCTTTAAATCATATACAGTGAGATATTGTGTGTCGCTGATTTGCACCATACCACTGGAGCCTCCCCCGGGACGGAATGCTTCCAATGGCATCTTCATATTGTCAGATACATATGGATAATTGCATGATTTTGAATCTCTGTTACATGCCATATTTATGCTCGCAGCAGCAAGAATTACAGCTATCAAAATTAATGAACCGGTTTTCATGAAAAAGGGGTATTTGTTGATTTAAGTTTTCTGTTGCGAAGATAAAGGATTATAGAATCTGATTAACATTCTCCTTATC
>CAZQNY010000093.1:0-12873 GCA_964594665.1 uncultured Bacteroidales bacterium | reverse complement strand
AGCGACTCAGAATCATTGTAAATAATTACTGGTACAATAACGAATAAGCATATTAATTATTAAACAATCAGTACCCGTACTTGTTGCCCCAAAGGTCTGAGAGTCTTTTTTTTGCCTCGTTTTCCCGTTTATTGTCTCCCGGTTCGTAGAATTTGGTTCCTTTTATTTCAAGCGGCAGGAATTCGATATTTGCAAAATTATTTTCGTAATCGTGCGCATATTTATAATCCTTGCCATACCCCTGGTTTTTCATAAGTTTTGTTGGGGCATTTCGCAGATGTAGTGGTACTGGCAGGTCTCCTGATTTTTTTACAAAATCCTGAGCCTTTTTAATTGCCAGGTAAGTGGAGTTGCTTTTGGGGCAGTTTGCAAGGTAAACCGTAGTTTGCGACAACGTAATTCGTCCTTCCGGCCATCCGATTTTGTGGATAGTGTCGAAACAGGCATTGGCAAGCAGCAGAGCATTGGGGTTGGCATTTCCGATATCCTCAGAGGCCAGTATTACCAGCCGTCGGGCAATGAATTTGGGGTCTTCACCACCTTCGATCATACGTGCCAGCCAATAAAGCGCCGCATTGGGGTCGCTGCCGCGGATAGACTTAATATAGGCCGAGATAATATCGTAGTGTTGTTCACCGCCCTTATCGTACATGGCCAGGTTCTGTTGTATGGTTTTGAGAACGAGGTTATTGGTGATGGTGATTTCTTCTTTGTTATTCTGGCTGACAATAAGATCCAGGGCATTGAGCATTTTCCTGGCATCGCCCTGTGAGGTACGCATAAGCGCCTCGTCTTCTTTGATCGTAATACTGAGGTTCAACTCATTAATAAGGTAATCGATACCACGTTGTAGTACTTTGCCCAGATCTTCTCGGTTAAGGCTTTGCAGGATGTAGGTCTGACAGCGTGACAGAAGGGGAGAGATCACCTCAAAAGACGGGTTCTCGGTTGTGGCACCAATAAGGGTTATAATTCCCTGTTCCACAGCGCCCAGCAATGAGTCCTGCTGGCTCTTGCTAAACCGGTGAATCTCATCGATAAAGAGTATGGCATTGGGGTTTTGTTCGGCATCTTTAATGACAGCTCTGACCTCTTTTACTCCGGAACTTATTGCGCTGAGGGTATAAAATGGCCTTGACAGCTGCTTGGAAATCAGAAATGCCAGTGTTGTTTTACCTACTCCCGGCGGGCCCCAGAGGATCATCGACGGGATACTTCCTGATTCTATGGCAGTGCGTAAAATTGCTCCTTCTCCCACAAGATGTGTTTGTCCGATATATTCCTGAAGGTTCTCCGGACGCAGAATCTCCGCCAGTGGTGCTTGCTGTGTTTTTGCCATGATAATTTTATTACTTTTGCAAAAGTAAAATTAACGAAATTCTGTGAAAAGATTTCCCACACATTTTTGTTAATTAATAACTTTTCTGATGTTTCGCTGCTTATGGCAACTTTTTTTGATTTTAACCTTGATGACGGTGTAATGGAGGCCATCACCATGATGGGCTATACAGATCCAACGCCTGTGCAGGAGGCCGTGATCCCGTTGATAATCGATAATAATGATCTTATCGCCTGTGCCCAGACCGGCACAGGGAAAACAGCTGCTTTTCTGTTACCTCTGATACATAAGATTATGCAAACCCCTGACGACGGGAGTGTAAATACGATCATTATTTCACCTACACGGGAGCTTGCACAACAAATCGACCAGCAAATGCAGGGCTTTGCATATTTTGCAGGTGTTAGTTCCATTGCCATTTATGGCGGTAATGCAGGTAGTGATTTCGACCAGGAAAAAAAGGCTTTGTCAAAAGGTGCTGATATTATTATTGCCACTCCGGGGCGCCTGAAATCGCATTTAATACATAGCTATGCCCGTCTGGAAAACCTGCAACACCTGGTGCTTGATGAAGCTGACCGGATGCTCGACATGGGTTTTATTGATGATATCCGACAGATTATCAGTAAGCTGCCCAAAGAGCGGCAGACCTTGCTTTTTTCTGCTACCATGCCCAATGATATCCGTAAGCTGGCAAGGGAAATACTCCACGATCCAAAGGAAATTAACCTCGCAATGTCGAAACCTGCTGAGGGTGTATTACAGGCCGCCTATGTGCTGCACGAAACACAAAAACTGCCTCTCGTTGTTCATCTGCTGAAGAATAAGGACCTGCCACGAATTTTGGTTTTTGCTTCTACCAAAGCCGATGTTAAGTCTTTGCATAAAGCCCTGCGTAAAGAAGGCCTCGATGCCAACGCAATACATTCCGACCTCTCACAGCCTGAACGCGAAGATGTACTCAATAAATTTAAAGCAGGACAAGTACCCATCCTCGTTGCTACCGATGTAGTCAGCCGTGGAATTGATGTTCAGAACATCGACCTGGTAATCAACTATAACGTACCCGGAGATGCAGAAGACTATGTGCATCGTATTGGCCGTACTGCCCGCGCAAAATCTTCCGGAGTAGCCATTACTCTGGTGAATAATGAGGATATGATCCGTATGGGGCGTATCGAAAAGCTTATTGAGTCGGAAGTTTATAAATGTGCCCTTCCCGAAGGCTTTGAACCCGGTCCGGAATATCGCCCAAATCCTCCTCAGAGGAAAAAAGGATCGAAAAATTATAAAGGAAAAGGAGGACGGAAGCCTTACCGTCCGAAGAAATAAACTTATCTGGAATTCAGCGCTTTTCGGGTTTTCCACGGATTGGTTACAATACCAATCTTTTAATGCCCGGTATCAGAGTATCTTACAGTAACATTCCTGAATATTTCTGTATATTAGAATTTAAAAAAGATCCAGGTGCTCTTTTGACACAATGATGTTAACTTAATGTTACCTGGAAATCGTCTCCCGTAACGATAGCATAAGGTAATGTTAATATTGCCTAAATCAATTTATTACCGATGAAAAATACTTTTGTGAGCGTAAATGGATTGGTAATAAAACTATTCAATAAAAAATTCGAACATGAAAAAATTTACGCTTGCAATCTTTTCAATTTTAGTATCTCTGTTTGCTGTTTCACAGACAGTTATCGTAACTGATGCTGACCTTACAGGTGATGCAACATGGACCAGCGATAATGTATATCTGCTGGACGGTTTTGTTTATCTTGAAGAAGGTACACTGACGATTGAGGCAGGTACTGTTATTAAAGGTAAAGCTGACCCAACTACTGAGGATAATGCCTCTGCACTGATTATTACACGTGGTGCCCGTATTGAAGCTATTGGATCACCTACGGCTCCAATTATCTTTACTGCTGAGTATGATGACGTAAACGATCCTTCAGATCTTGATGAAACTGACCGTGGCCTCTGGGGTGGCTTGATTCTTCTTGGTTATGGTGAGCTCGCTTTCGAAACGGAAACATCTTCTGTAGAAGGTATTCCTGAAGGTGAAGAACGTGCTGTTTTTGGTGGTACAAACGATGATGATGACTCTGGTATCCTCAAGTACGTTTCTGTACGTCACGGTGGTGCTGAGCTCTCTCCCGGTGATGAAATCAACGGTGTAACTTTCGGTGGTGTTGGTAGAGGTACTATCGTTGAGCACGTTGAGGTTATCGCTAACGATGATGATGGTTTTGAGTGGTTTGGTGGTGCTGTTGAGTGTAAGTACCTCATTTCGGCTTTCAACAAAGACGATGCCTTTGATTATGACTTTGGTTGGAGAGGTAAAGGTCAGTACTGGTTCGCAGTTCAGGCTACTGATCAGGCTGACAACGCTGGTGAGCACGATGGTGCCAGTCCTGATGATGAGCTTCCTTTCTCTAAACCGATAATTTACAATGCTACTTACATCGGTTCCGGTATCGATGCAACAACAAAGAACTCTACCTGTATTCATTTCCGTGATGCAACAGGTGGTTACTATGTAAACTCTGTATTTACTGAGTTTGCTAATGAAGCTCTTGAAATTGAAGACCTTGATGCTGCCAGTGGTGTTGACAGCCGTCAGCGTATGGAAGAGGGCGACCTCGTTCTTAAGAACAACCTTTTCTGGGGTTTTGGTGCTGGTAATGAATTTAACACTGGTGACAATGGTCTGCTTCGTGCTACTGAAGGTGGTGAAGATCCAAATGCTACATTCCTCGTGAATCACCTTACCAGTAACAATAACACTATTGAAGACGTTGCTCTTCGTGGTATCGGTCGTACTGCAGGTGCAATGGAACTTGATCCCCGCCCTCTCGCAGACAGCCCTGTATGGTCTGACATAGCTGATTACCCTGAAGGTGATGAGTTTTATACCGCTTCTTCTTTCCGTGGTGCTTTTGGTAACTTTAACTGGGCCACCAACTGGACTGCAATTGATTTCTATGGCTATTTCGGTAGTTTTGGCTCAGGTGCTGAAGAGATTGTTATTACTGATTCAGATCTCACTGGTGATGCACACTGGACTTCTGATAACGTATATCTCCTTGACGGTTTTGTTTACCTTGAAGAAGGTACACTTACTATCGACGCAGGTACAGTAATTAAAGGTAAAGCAGAACCTACTTCAGGTGACAACGCTTCTGCTCTTATCATCACTACTGGTGGTATGATTGACGCTCAGGGTACTGCTGATAACCCAATTATCTTCACTGCTGAGTTTGATGATATCAACGATCCTGCCGATCTTGATGAAACTGACCGTGGCCTCTGGGGTGGTGTAATCCTCCTTGGTGAAGGTCGTCTTGGTTTTGAAACGGAAACTTCTTCTGTTGAAGGTATTCCTGAAGGTGAACTTCGCGCTGTATACGGTGGTACTAACGACGCTGACAACTCAGGTATCATGACTTATGTTTCCATCCGTCACGGTGGTGCCGAGCTATCTCCCGGTGATGAGATCAACGGTCTTACTTTTGGTGGTGTTGGTTCTGAAACTACTATCGAACATATTGAAGTTATCGCTAACGATGATGATGGTTTCGAGTGGTTCGGTGGCGCTGTTGAGTGTAAATATCTCGTTTCTGCATTCAACAAAGATGATGGTTTTGATTATGACTATGGCTGGAGAGGTAAAGGACAGTTCTGGTTTGTTATCCAGGCCCTTGACCAGGCTGATAACGCCGGTGAGCACGATGGTGCCAAGCCGGATGACGCTGCACCATTCTCACAGCCCGTTATTTATAATGCTACTTACATCGGTTCTGGTGTAGATGCTGATACTAAGAACTCCACATGTCTCCACTTCCGCGACAATGCAGGTGGTACTTATGGGAACTCTATTTTTACTGAGTTTGCCAATGAAGCTCTTGAAATTGAAGACCTTGACGCTGCCAGTGGTGTTGACAGCCGTGAACGTATGGAAAATGGTGACCTTACCCTTACAAATAACATCTGGTTCGACTTTGGTTCCGGAGACCAGCTCTCTGCTGCTGCCGGTGGTATCCTCCGTGCTACTGAAGGTGGTGAAGATCCTAACTGTGATTTCCTTATATCTCACCTTACTGGTCATAACAACGAAATTGTTGATCCACAGCTTAGGAGTATTAGCCGTGTGATTGCTTCTAATGGTCTTATTCCTCAGCCTGTTGAAGGTTCTGTAGCTTATACAAATGCTGGTGCAACTCCTGCTGACAATTTCTTTACTGATGTTGATTACCGTGGTGCTTTCAAATATGATAACTGGGCTGAGAACTGGACTGCTCTTGATGAGTATGGTTACTTCGGTGAGTTTGACGTAATCGGTATCAACAACTACGCTTCTAACGACGTTGCCAGTCTTGCTCAGAACTATCCTAACCCATTCCGTAACAGTACTTCATTTGACGTAACGCTTGAGAACAATGCTGTTGTTAATATGTACGTTTGTGATATGGCAGGGAAAGTAGTTCAGGTTATAATTAACAACACAAACATGACAGCAGGAACACACACAATTCCTGTATCAGGTCTTGCTCCTGGTGCTTACACTTGTATTCTTTCAGTTGAAGGAAGAACTGCTTCACGCAGAATGATAGTAACTCCTTAATACTGACTTTTTATACTACCGTAGATGCTTTTTGATGAAAAGGGTGGCGTTCTGCCCCCTTTTCATTTTTTTAAATTTTTAGTGATCAGAAATTAGAAATTAAAAAAACATGAACAGGTTAATTAAATATTGTTTTGTTATTGCTGCGTTTGTATTTTTATCATCAAACGTTGTGGCACAGGGGATCATAAGAGGTAAGGTCTCCGATAAACTCTCCGGTGAAACTCTCATCGGCGTAACCGTTGTGGTTGAAGGATCAGATCCAATGATAGGTACTACCACTGACCTCGACGGTAATTTCTCACTTGATCGTATTGAACCTGGTATTTATACACTTCGTTTCTCGTATATCTCATATTCAACCTCTTTGGTTAGTGAAATAAAAGTAGAAGAGGGAGATGTTGAGTATATTACTGTTATGCTGGAACCTGCTTCCTATGAGCTGGAAGAGGTTGTGGAAATCGTTGCCACACGTATCGACAACAGTGAGAACGCCATTCTTATGAACATGAAAAAGGCAGAGTCGATTCAGGATGGTATCTCTGCTCAGGAGATGAAAACTTTTGCCTCTTCCAACGCTGCCGAGTCGATGGTTAAGGTTACAGGTGTTTCTGTTGTGGATGGCTCTGATATCTATGTGCGTGGGCTTGGTGACCGTTATTCGACCGTTCAGCTCGACGGCCAGATATTACCCGGCACCGATCCTGACAAAAACAGTGCGCAGATCGATCTTATTCCGGCAAACTTTCTGGAGAACATTGTTACATCAAAGACCTTTACTCCCGATCAGCCGGGTAACTTCACCGGTGGTAATGTGGATATTAAAACCAAATCGTTTCCGGAGAAGTTTACGCTCCAGTTTGCTATGGGAACCTCGTATAACGACCAGGCATCGCTGAAAGACAACTTCCTTTCCATGGAGGGCGGCAGTACCGACTGGCTGGGTTACGATGACGGGACACGGGCCATGCCGGAATACCTGAGTGATACAACCTATTCTCAGAACCTTTCATCATCTTTTTACCTTCAGGCACGCCGAAGTGATTCGCTGGCCAATATCCTCGACATAGCCTCCAAATCTGTTGCGGGAACCATGGCGCCAATTGAAAAAAGCAGCCCGCTAAACCAAAAGATCTCTTTCTCTACAGGAAACCAGATTCATATTGGTGAGGGTGATGTTTACCTCGGTTTTCTCGTCGGTGGTAACTACCGTCGTGATTATAAACTCTATACCGACGGAATTGCCGGTAGCTGGGAACTTACCGATTCTAACGCTGCCGGTCTGAATGAGTATTATGACCTTACAGATGTTAAAGGTGTGGAAAGCCCGAAAGTTAATGCGATGGGAAAACTTTCGCTCAAATATACTTCAACGGATATGATTGAGTTCCTTACCTTATATAACCACGATGCGGATATTATCTCTCGTTATCTCGAGGGTACCCATCCTGAATATGCTACGAATAATATGTTCCAGACTCGTACCCTTCACTTTAAAGAGCGGGAAATGGCACTTTTCCGTGTTTCAGGTCGAAATGTGTTTGAAAATGCAGGCAATTTGGAATTGAAATATACCGGTAGTTATGTTAACTCTTCACAGAATGAACCTGACCGTATGCTTTTTGCCAATGAGTGGGATTCGGCCAATGCCCTGTATCATATTACAAATGCCAACTACGATCTTCCTTTCCATTCTTATCGTGATCTTACCGATGAACAGCTGCAGGGAAGTTTTGATATTGTTATTCCGTTTTTACAGTCAAAAAACAAGTCTAATAAACTGAAATTTGGTGGCACGTACTCCGATAAAAATCGTGTATATAACGAGGCAGCATACGAAGTAGAGCAACGTGACGGCCCTAAGTATGATGGTGATGCGTATGTTTACTTTGGTGAAGATAATATGGGTGTTATTGGCTATGACTCCACGCGTAACCGTTATCAGTTTGGGAATGTAATTGTTGATAAAGATGTTAGTGGAAACAGCTATGAAGGCTATGAAAGAATTGGTGGTCTTTATGCCATGGCATCCTATAATATTACCATGCGCTTGAAGTTTGTAGGTGGAGTGCGTTATGAACGCACTGATTTTAATGTTGGTGATGCAGACACTACAGGAATTCATATCAATGACTTCCTTCCTTCAGCCAATTTTTCATACGCAGTTAATGATAATATGAACATTCGCCTAAGTTACAGCCACACGCTGGCACGCCCGAATATGCGTGAAGCAGCACCATTCCCGAGCTTTGACTTTATTGGTGGTGTTATTATGAATGGTAACCCGGAACTTAAGCGTACACTTATCAAGAACTTTGACCTTCGATGGGAGTATTTCCCACGCCCGGGTGAGCTCCTTGCTGTTAGTGGTTATTATAAAGATTTTACTGATCCTATTATCCGTCAAAACCTTGTTGGTTTGGGTAACCCACAGGTGAAGTTTGATAATGTTGATGAGGCTATTGTATATGGTATTGAATTGGAGCTTAGAAAAAAACTGGATTTTATTGCTCCAACTCTCGATCGTTTTAAATTTGGTATGAACCTCAGTTATATTCATTCTGCTGTTGATATCCTTCCGGAAGAGTTTGAGATTATCAATGCCCGTAATCCGGAGTTTGATGAGCCTGTGCGTCCTTTCCAGGGGCAATCACCCTGGCTTGTGAATGTAAACCTTTACTATCAGGGTAAGGAAAACGGCATCAATTCATCATTGGCCTATAATTACTACGCGCCCCGTCTGAGTTCTGTTTCCACAAAAGGAACACCTGATATTTATGAATCTACGTGGGGAATGCTTAACTTTGTTTTTAAGAAGCAATTTGGTGACCACTTTTCAGGGTCGTTTACGGCAAAAAACCTGCTTAACACTCCGTATATGAAAACATACACATACAAAGGTGAAGAGTATTTTGCAAGTTACTATCAGTTGGGAAGAACCTATTCACTGACGCTTACTTATCTTATTAATTAAAGCATTGTTGAACAATAAAAATATTACCCATGAAAAAGATTCTGATTTTTTCGATCCTGATATTCTTTTCGGTTGTTGCTTTGGCTCAGAATATTGAGATTATAAACGGCAAATACTATAAAGCAGATATGCTCTACACCGGCGTTCATAAAGAATACTACGAAACCGGTGAACTTCTGTCAACCATTCATATTGTAAACGGTGACATCGACGGAGAACAGGTGATTTTCTTCCAGAGTGGCAAAAAGAAAGAGCTCCGCTCTTACGATGAAGGCCTCAAAGACGGGACCTGGGTCAAATGGAACGAAGACGGTGTAAAGATCGCCGAAGCCAACTATCGCATTGATTCCAAACATGGCGACTGGAGAATTTGGGATGATAACGGCGTGTTGCGGTATGAAATGTGTTACCGCAAAGGTAAGAAGACAGGCACCTGGATTATGTATGATGAAAACGGCGAAGAGACAGGCCGTAAAAAATATTAACCTGTTCGTAAGAGCAGTTGTTATATCTGATCACTTAACCGCCGGAGTTTCTTCGGCGGTTTTTTCGACCTTTCTGGTATCCATAACCTGTCAGATCTCTGGTTTTCTGCCACCTTTCTTCTTGGATATTAATATTTTATATCGTAATTTTGCAGCCCTTTTAGCAAAATAGTGCCGGATTAATTGCAACGGTATCCGGAAGCTCCGCTAAAAGGTTGATTTTTAATGTTTAACCCGGTCTGCCGTTGGACCACAGTAATACCATTTTATAATGGCAGAAGAAAATGTAAACGTTCCTCAACCTGAGGAAACTCCCGCTGCTCAACCTGAGAACACGGTAGTAGAAACTCCCGAAACAGTCACTCCTGAAGAAAATGCTCAAGAAGTGAAAAAACCTGCTGAACGCCCTGAGTTTGACTGGGATTCTGTTGGTAAGAAAAAGGAAATCTACTCCGAAACAGAACGTACAAAACTCGAAGACCTTTATGTGAATACACTTAATCAGGTGGCTGAACATGAGGTGGTTGATGGTACTGTAGTTGCCAAAACAAATCGTGAAGTCGTTATCAACATTGGCTTTAAATCCGATGGTATCGTTCCTGTGAACGAATTCCGTTACAATCCGGATCTCAAAGCTGGTGACATCGTTGAGGTTTATGTGGAAAGCCAGGAAGACCCCAACGGGCAGCTCCTCCTTTCTCATAAAAAAGCAAGAGTACTCAAGTCTTGGGAACGTGTTAACAATGCTTACGACAAAGACGAGATTATCAATGGTTACGTGAAATGCCGTACCAAAGGTGGTCTTATCGTTGACGTATTCGGTATCGAGGCATTCCTGCCCGGTTCACAAATTGATGTTAAACCTATTCGTGACTACGACGTATTCGTTGATAAAACCATGGAATTCAAAGTGGTTAAAATCAATCAGGAATACAAAAACGTTGTTGTTTCGCATAAAGCTCTTATCGAAGACGAACTGGAAGCTCAGAAAGCTGAAATTATCGCTAAACTCGAAAAAGGCCAGGTTCTCGAAGGTACCGTTAAAAATATTACCTCTTATGGTGTATTTATCGACCTCGGTGGCGTCGACGGACTTATCCATATCACTGACCTCTCATGGGGACGTATCAACCATCCGGAAGAAATCGTTACTCTTGATGAGAAAATTAAAGTGGTTATCCTTGACTTCGATGATAATAAAAAACGTATCGCTCTGGGTCTCAAGCAGCTTACTCCTCATCCATGGGATGCCCTTGATGAAAACCTCAAAGTGGGTGACAAAGTTAAAGGTAAAGTTGTTGTTATCGCCGATTATGGTGCATTTATCGAAATCGCTCCCGGCGTTGAGGGCCTGATCCACGTCTCTGAAATGAGCTGGTCGCAGCACCTCAGAACTGCTCAGGACTTTATGAAAGTTGGTGATGAAGTAGAAGCTGTAATCCTTACGCTCGACCGTGAAGCACGCAAAATGTCTCTCGGTATCAAGCAGCTGATCCCTGATCCATGGGCTGACATTACTGAAAAGTATCCTGCTAATTCCAAGCATAACGCTATCGTTCGTAACTTTACCAACTTCGGTATCTTTGTTGAACTCGAAGAAGGTGTTGACGGTCTTATCCATATCTCTGACCTTAGCTGGTCGAAGAAAATCAAGCACCCCGCAGAATTTACCAAAATTGGTGAAAAAATTGACGTTGTTGTGCTTGCAGTGGATGTCGACAACCGCCGCCTGAGCCTCGGACACAAACAGCTCGAAGAAAATCCATGGGATGTTTTCGAATCTGTATTTACTCTCGGTTCTGTGCATAAAGGTACTGTCAGCAGTGCTAATGATAAAGGTATGGTTGTAACCCTGCCTTATGGTGTTGAAGGTTTCTGCCCCAACCGCCATACACAGAAAGAAGATGGTTCGAACCTCCGCGTTGATGAAACTATCGAATTCAAAGTTATCGAATTCAACAAAGAAGGTAAGAAAATTATCCTCTCGCACTCTCGTATCTTCCAGGATACTCTGATGGCTGAAAAAGCCAAGAAGTATGAAGAGAAAACTACCAAAGAACGTAGCGCTCGCAAATCCATGAAAAAACTTAATGATGGAATTGAGAAAACTACACTTGGTGACCTCGAAGCTCTGGCTAACCTGAAATCCGATATGGAAAAGGAAGAAAAAGCTGAAAAAGCTGCTATGGCTGCTGCTGCCCCTAAACAACCTGTTAAGGAAGAAGCTCCTAAGGTTGAAGAACCTAAAGAAGAAGCTCCTGCTAAAGAAGAAGCTCCTAAGGTTGAAGAACCTAAAGAAGAAGCTCCTGAAACAGAAGAAGCAGCTCCTGAAGCAGACGCTAAAACTGAAGAATAAGAATCTTATTTCTACAGATATTCAAAGGGCTGCCTGAAAGGGTGGCTCTTTTTTTTTGTTGTCGGTTGTCGGGTTGGCGATGACCTGACAGGTATCTTTCTCCTGTCAGGTCTTGATGCATAAAGGGTTATCAGTTATCGGTTATCGGTACAGTATGTATCAACGCTACATTTATTACTTTTGCATAATGAACGAAACACTCACCATCCTCGGATCCTCAAGTGCAATACCATCGCTGCGACGAAATCCCTCATCGCATGCATTAACCATTGATGAACGCGTATACCTTATCGATTGCGCCGAAGGAACGCAGGTGCAGATGCAGCGCTTTGGGGTGAAAATGCTGAAGATACACGCCATCTTTATCACTCATCTGCATGGCGACCATTTTTTTGGCCTTGTAGGACTCATTTCCACCATGCATCTGCAGGGACGCAATAAGCCATTGCACATTTTCGGTCCCGACGGACTGGAGCAGATCCTAAAGCTGCAGCTTAGCTACGCCCGTCATGATCTGGCCTATGAGATCCTCTTTCACACCGTGGATACCACGCAGCATGCAACAGTATTTGAAGACGACAAAGTAACCGTCACCACCATACCGCTGGAGCATCGGCTGCCCACAGCGGGATATCATTTCCTGCGCCCGCCCATGCCGCGAAACATAAAGAAAGGCTTTGTGGAAGAGCATCAGATACCGTTGCAGTGGTACCCCAGGATAAAAGCCGGTGAAGATTACACCGACGATAGCGGGAGAGTATTTGCCAATGAAACCATTACCCTGCCACCACCAAAGCCCTTTAGCTACGCCTATTGCTCCGACACACGCTACACCGAAACGATTATACCTTATATAAAAGGTGTACAGTTGCTATATCACGAAGCCAGCTACGGCGACGACAAAGCCGACATGGCCGCAGAGCACATGCACAGCACCGCCCGCCAGGCCGCAACAATCGCCAAAAAGGCCGGCGCACAACAACTGCTCATCGGCCACTTCTCAAACCGTTACAAAGACACCGCGCCCCTGCTGCAGCAAGCCCGCGAAGTATTCCCCAACACCATTGTTGTGGAAGATGGGATGGTGTGG
>CAZQNY010000092.1:7315-12922 GCA_964594665.1 uncultured Bacteroidales bacterium | reverse complement strand
TCTCCGCGGCTTTAGCCGCCCCCGGGTATGGTTGCCATACCACCATAATAATCTGATATCACCATGTAGATCCCGCCCTATTCCACGACAAAATGCTGCTCGCGGATTTTAACGCCAAAGAGATCTACTTCCACGGTATAGCGCCCGGGGTCGCGACTGCCGGGCTCAATGGTGATATAACTCTTCAACTCGATTCTCTCCTCTTGCGGTGAGGTATGAAAAACCTTATTGTAAAAAACATTGCCATCAGGATCGCGCCAGCACACATTTAGCAACAATGGCCCACTAATTCCTGACAGGTTATTTTCAATTTTCACCAACGCTCTTACTTTACGTTTTTTGTGCAGATTAAAGCTTGTCCCCTCTCCCACTCTTTTGCCGGTTTTACGGCTCACGCCACGGTAAAGGATTATGCTACTCTGAATCTCATCGCGATGCGCTTCGGCGTCAAATGCCGGTTCGAGGGTAAAAAACTTCCTTGCAATGCGTTCACGAAAATGATAAAATTCCACACTATACCTCCCCGGCAGCCGGGTAGCCGGCTCTGTGGTGATATAGCTGCTTACATCTGTTATTGTATCTCCCGAGGCATTTTTTACCTTCTTGCGGTACACCAATTCCCCTTCTGCATCCAGCCAGTCGATATGCCACAAATCACTTTGCGGATTGCTGCTATCAGGTGTAAAAGAAAATTCCGCGGTAATGCCGGTATTCTCCATAATCCGAAATACGGTATCATTCTCAGAATCAACGCCAAAAGTGCTTTTTAATATAATGTTCGGGCTCTTTTCACATTCATTTACAAATGACGTCAGTACCAGTGTTCCGTTATCAGTAACAACCTCATCACTTCCCGACATGCATGAAGTCATTATCACGCATACTATCACCACAAGGGCAAAATATGAAGATCTTAACAAACGTTCCATTATATCAGCTTTATGATGTAATTATTACTCTTTTTCTTTACGCGGTAGAACCATTTACACAATGGAATCATTATTAACATCATAATCACAAAACCGATCAGCGTTGCTCCAATTCCTCCCTCACGGTAAAAAAGATCCATACGCTTTACAAATACGCCAAGAATTGCCAGATGCATACCATAAAAGAACAAGGGTGTTTTCCCGGGAATGGTAAAGATTTCCAGAACCTTTGGCCACAGCTTACCAATAATAATGAACAAGGTAACAAATGCCACTACTGCGCCAAAAAACCACAGATTCATAAAGAGGCTCGGAGGATACTTCTGATCCAGGAAAAAGGAGATATGACCTATCTCAGAGTATGGCGAAATATTCCCATATCCTTCTCCCAGACGTACAATCATCGCCAGGCAAAATGCAACAATTGCAATAACACCGCCTTTGATAACCCGTTCGCGGTCTGTTTTCCACTTCTCCAGCCACCCGGTAGCCATTACCGAGCCCAAAACAGCCATTGCAAACCAGGGCAAAACAGGATACTTGTTATATTTTCCTGCTGTAACGAAAATCTGCATAATAACTTCTGTAAAAGTGTTATCAGGATCATATGAAATATTCATAAGCAAAGGATGAACCAGCAAAATAGCGATGGCAACACTAAGCCTGATAATCCAGTGAGTATTTATTATCAATGTCAGCAGGAGCACTGATACTCCAATGCAGGCGATAATTCCCAGGTGTGCAGGGTTAAAGGTTTTAAAACCGCCCCACGAGCTGTTGACCCAGGTAATCTGCACCAGCACAAGAAACAATCCCCGTTGAATCAGATGCCAACGGGCTGTCCAATCGGAGGTGCCGCTGCTCACACGTCGTTTATGCGACCACCAGACCATAGCGCCGGCCATCATCAGGAAACCGGGAGCACATAAATACCCCGCATAGCGCAATGCAAACTGCCACCAGGAAGAAAACAACGGCTCAAAAGGATCAAGGGTATGCCACACGTTATTAAAGTAATAGGAACAATGCCCCAGCAACATCAGCACGCCAACAAAACCACGAAACTGATCAATAAACAGAAATCGTCCGCTTTTCTTTCCTTTTCCGACAGCAGCATTCATACATTAAGGCATTTTAACAACCAAAACACCGGATTCTTCATCGGCGACAAAAATATAATCATCATTACAGGCAATTCCCAGGAGATAATCGGCCTCGATCATACCCGCCAGTTGAGGATCGGAAGCATTGGAGACATCAATGATCTGAAGGCCTCCGCTTTCAGCGGCAAGAAAGGCTTTATCGCCATGTAATACCACCTCTTTGGCATATCCTGAACCATCATAGTACCCGGTAACATGGACATTAGCAGTATCAGCATAACTGACAATCTGCAATCCTGCAGTACCGCAAGCCACGAAGGCCAGTTTACGTGCATCATCAAGGGTAATAAAATCGGCATATCCGGGGAGGTCAATCTGTGCAACTTCCGGGTAATCACCATAGCCATTTTCAAACACAGAGATATCGTGAATGGAAAAGCCCACCTCGCCGGAAGCAACCAGCAGCAGGGCAGTATCGGGAGTAATGGCACAATCGCGGGCATATCCGGTGGGTTCAAGGGTGCTCCTGCCATCGGGTTGCGTCGGGTAGCTGATATCTGCAATAGCAATTCCCTGCTCCGATATCGCTGTGTACAAATAATCACCCATAACCTTCAGGTTACGGGCCGGTTTCATAGGCAGGTTGGAGGCCGTAACATAAGGTGCAGCAGGGTCGGCAACATTGGCTACAGTAACGCCAAAAGTACCCGCAGCAAGATAGATAACGCTGTCTTTCTTGGCCAGCTTGGCACAATATCCACGTACATTCTCCGACATCGATGCCAGCACCATGGGATTTTCAGGGTCTGCAACATCAACAATCATTAATCCGCCCTCACCCTGTGCAATATACAACAGGTTATCCTCAAGGATCACATCCTGGGCATAGCCATCGGTGGCAATCAGTCCGGAAACTTCATATCCACCGGTGCCATATGGATTTAACGATTCAGGAGTTACAGGCTTTCCGCATCCTGATAACAAGACAGAACACCCGGCAACAAAAATCAAAGCTGCCATTAAGTAATTAAAACGATTCTTTGTGTATTTCATCTTCTTATAATTATCTAATTTTTAAATACATATGAAAAATTTACTCCCATAAGGTTTTGCTTATAATCTTTCTCATTCGACAAATACTCAGTATTCTCCAGTGCTGTTGTTTTGGTATCACGCATATACCAGTTATAAAACAGTGATAAACCGGCCTTTTTATTGATATTAATCTTATAGGTAAAATACAGGCGTATATTCAGGTCCTCACGGCCTGCATGTTCACGGTCAAGTTCCAGAGGATGGAGCGACTGATAATATCGCATTGCCAGAGTTCCTTTTGCGGTTACACTCTGGCGTTTTTTCATCAGATCGGGAAGCCTGTAATTAAGCTGCAACTCATATTTATCTTCCACATAAGAGGCATCGGTAGCCTTTATGATGGTTGGATCCTCATCGATCCCGGGGGTCCCTTTTGCATCGGAGGTAACATACGCATACCCCAGGTCAATCCGTAATTTCTTTGTTATGGTTTGATAAATTTTCCCGCCAAGGAGAATATTATTACAGTCATATTCCGTAAAATGCTCATTATGATAATATTTCATATATGAAAAATCGAGCCTCACCCGTGTTTTTTTATAGAAATACTTTTGGACATATACGCTGTACGATTCTTTGGCAAAAGCAAACGGTTGAAATGTCTCCGGCGTATAACCATATATTTCCACCCAGTCGTGATCGCGAAAATGGCGAACATAGAACTCCGGGATATAGGAATAGTAGAGCTTAAAATTCATGCGGTAATTTGTAAACTGCCTGACTCCCAGCGTCATCATCCCCCAGGTTTTGATATCATTAACAAGATACTTATTCCCGGTAAAATCAGCATTTAATACGGTACGCCGTTTTTTAAACAAATAGAAAGAGTAATCAAGGTCGATGCCTGCATTGAGAATCAAATCATCCCTGGTATCGATATGAAACCGGCCTTCATCTTCACGGTTATTGAAGCGTTCTAAATATTTTTCAGAATACTTCAGGATATTATCATCATAGGTAAAACCCAGATCTGCAGAGACTGAAAATTCCGGTGGGCGGGATTTTTTCTTTTTCTGCGCCATAGAATTGTTTGTTCCCACAACCAGCAGGAGCAGAAATACTATTGCAATGGATTTAAAGGTTTTTTTAATCATTGATTGTGCATTTTAAAATAAACAGCGCAATTATTTTTTTTCAATATCCTTTTCAGGGATTAAAATTCTACCCAGCACAGAGCCTTTATCTTTATCCAGAGGGGCTATCTGATAGATATGTTTTCCCTGGGGGACATCAATAATAAACTCACAGGCTATTCCGGGCACCAGTGTCGGGTCATCAAGGTAGCTTGTTACCTCTGAGCGCCGGCTGTTGAGCAGGTATGTATTCACTGTTTTGCCATTCTCTGTCACCTGCAAACGGTAATTGATCCGTCCCTTCATATGGTAATGATTCTCTATTCGTGTCATAATCCTCAGTTCTGCCGGACCGCGGGCAGCTACTACCAGTGGCTTTTCGGATGAAAAACGGTAATAGGTGGTGGTATTTTCACGCGACACCAGTGTTACCGGGCATTCAACGCTTTCAGGGTTATAACTCAGCCACGACCTGCGTTCTGCTTTTCGTGGGATAAAAATATAGCGCAATGCAACCTCATCATCCGCATCATTTATTAAAAATCGCAAGGAATGGTCACCCCTGCCAAGGTCGATTTCAAAATCACGCATGGCAGCAACATCGCCGGCATCATCCGTTAAAAAATGAGCCTGTTTGGATCGGGGAATACGGGTAAACCGTTTTTTAATAAATTCAGTACCGTCAACAGAATAGCTGATGGTATAATTTGTTTTGCCCTTATCGCCGGACGAAACAGTTCCGCGGGAAATGACCCTGAGCGTACCGGGGCCACTAACAAGAATTATTGCCGGGTCCGTAGCATCGAGGGTGTAATAACTTCTTGTTTTGTCATTTACCCTTATCTTCACCTTCCCGGTGTTTCCCAATGGCCGTGGATACTTTTTCTTTAATGTCTGTGCATGGGTATTTCCACAGAGGAGAATCAACGCAGTAAAGAGTATTAATATCTTTTTCATACAAATAGATTTTACATTTTATAAAACAGGAAAGTCATCACTATCATCAAATCTTTCGGGATCTTTGCCCGTTCCGGGAACCACATCCGCACCCAGCTTAATAAAGCGGCGTTCGCCAAAATAGATCAACAAAACCAGGATTATTAGAATAGCAGTAGCCGCACCAGCCACATAAAGGTTATATTTCTTCTGAACAAAAATCTCCCCATCGCCGGGGTCAGGTAATGGCACCGGGCTTTGCGGCAGTCCATACATTTCAGCCAGTTCAGGAATACTCAGCAGATGAATAATCGGAATATTATTTTCACCCATAAGAATCATGGTACCTTTAACGGGGAAATTATGGCCCGGGAGGAATTCCGTTACCCCGGGAGGAATAATTTTCCCGTTAATGGCACTTCCCAGGCTTGCGATACCACCACCAATATTTATGTAGGCTTTAACAGGTTT
>CAZQNY010000092.1:0-7215 GCA_964594665.1 uncultured Bacteroidales bacterium | reverse complement strand
GCATCGTGGAGGCACTGAACCACCACAGCAGCGAAGTTTGGATTCAGGGAGGTAAGTTTTGATTCTATGTATCCGCGGTCTGTTGTTATGGGGGAATATTCCTGTCCAATAAGCAGGGTTTCATTGGGGTCGTTTATATCATCCACCACAATACCCTTTTCAAGGCGCAGGGTACGAAGGTATTCCATGGCCTCTGCCGACAACTCTGCAGCCTGCAGCTTTTCATTAAACCAGGCTCTTTTCACATCCACCTTGCTGTTTTCAACGGCGAAAAAGGCCAGTAATGCCAGTACTGAGAGTACCGAGAGGACCAAATTTGATTTTGCACTGTATTTATACATCTCAAAAATTTATTGTGGCAATAATGCTCCGGTGAATATCAGGATTAAAAACAGGCGCACCAGCACAGAAGTAATAAAAAGAACACTAACGGTTTTAAAAACACCCTGCTTGAGGAACCAATGCGCAACCAGCCCGGGGATAACCCATCCCACGGCCTGCAGCTCCACGGTAGTACCACCAATATCGATATGCAAAAAATAACGGGAAAAATTTGCCAGCAAACAACCTATTAGCAGGCACATCACCATCTGACGGCGACCGTACAAAAAGGTATAATTACTAAGCACTTTGATAATTAAAAATGTCAGCAGGCTAACGCCCACAATACCGATCAGCCGGTCGGGATGAGAAAGCTGCAGTGCGATGTATCCGGGCACTACAATACCTCCGGCGGCAAGGCCAAAGACCTCATAGGCCAACAGGCTGAATACAAGTCCTAAAGTGATAGCTATTTCAGTCATACTATTTTTTACTTCTGTTTTCAAAATACGCAGCCGTTTCAGCGCCGCGCCCGCCCATATTACCTATTGCAATAATGGAAGCAATATCATCGGTAAGGCTTAAAACCTTTTCAAAGACCTTCTCCGGCGCCACCCAGCCAAGGTTCACCACCTTCTTTGAGGGGAATTTATTCATGGTTGTCATAAGCGACACAACATCCGTTGACTGCCCCATAAGAATAAGGTAATCACATTGTTCATTGATACGTGTTGCCACCATTGCTGCCAGTTGTTTGGCACGATCGAGACGATCCTGCCGGGTGTTAAGCAGTATAATCCGCTTTCCCTGCAGCCCGATTTCATCGCGAACCTTATTCCATACCATAAGGGTGGAGTCGGGGTCGTTGGCAGCGAAGGCATTATAGAAAAGCAGGGTTTTGCCGAAAGCATCGATATGGAAACGCCTTAAAGCACCTTCATCGGGTGTTGCAGCGTACATTCCTTTTAAGGCAGTACGACGATCAACACCAAGCTCTTCACATACTTTTAATGCCAGAGCAACATTATCCTTATGCTCGATATAGGAGAACCGGTTCATAATATCCGTGGAGATGGAATCCCCATTCACCACATGCATTTTGGTATTCCGCTTCTCAGCAATGGGCTTTAGCAGCTCAGGATGCTCATATTCAGCGGTATAAAGCACCTTATCTTTGGGGATTGTCCTGCCCAGCACATTGGCAATCTCCGGAAGGGTATGACCCATAACATCCACATGATCCATCCGTACATTGGTCATCACACTCACTGTTGACCGCACCATTTTTTTCTCAGTGATTGTCTGGTACTGAGGTTGTAAAGCCATACATTCCATCACCAGAACATCCGCATTATGCGACGCGGCATACTTAACAATGGAGAGCTGCTCGATAATATTGGCAGATGACTTGCGGTGGATATAGGTTTCCGTGCCATCGTCAAGGATCAGTCGTGGAAAAGTACCGGTAACTTTGGTATAGGTTTTTTTTCCTCCGGCGCGCAATCCGGCACCTATCAGGCGCGTAACACTCGATTTGCCCCGGGTGCCATTGATATGTACACGTACCGGTATTGACGCTACATTTCGCTGGTGGCGGCGGTATTCCAAAACACCACCGACAACAGCAATAAAAAGCATTACCAGTAAAATGACAAAGCTGTACATGTCCGGGTTATCTTACAAGAAACATTTTCCCTGACACGGAAGCATTCTCGTCGCCGATACGATAAAGATACATCCCTGCAGGAGCTTTGGAACCATCACTCCAGGTACCATCCCACACAATACGATGCGTTCCTTTCTGCATCATGCCTGTGGAAAGGGTCTTAACACGCTTTCCGGTTGCATTATACACTTCCAGAAGCAGGTTTGACAATTCTCTGACCGTGAATTCCAGAGTTGTTGACTCAGAAAACGGATTCGGATAATTGCTGTTAATAACAATATTTCCTGATTGCTCATATTCTGAAACGCCAACAGCATTTGATACAAAAGGCGCTTCAGTGGTGAATTTAATGGCAGTACCACCAAAAATCCGCGCCGCAGAAGAAGAATAATTGCTGTTATACAAATACTGAAGACCAATATTCTGATTATGATTTTCAATTCCTACGGTAATCTGGCTTTGATCCTTCACCACCCTGTATTGAACAATAATCTCTCCATCGCCTGTATTGGTAGGATAATATGCCGGATCAAGCAGCAATACCTGAAATACCTCGCGTAAAGGTTCCGTGGACATAACATTGTGGGCAATGGAATCGTATTCAATAACAAAAGCATGATTTTCGGCATCATGGTGATAATAGATTGCACCTTCAGCAACGGCCAAAGAATGAAGGTCGGTCCAGAACGCAGCAACCATTGCATTTACGTTATCGTTGGCAGGCAGCGAACTATTCAGAGGGTTCACTTCATCGCCCGGGCCAAAGGCAATCCAACCATCTGTACTTATACGAATCTGGTTGTAATTTATCCCGTAATACATAAAATCAAAAGGCAAATCAACCGTTTCAGTGTAATCACTGAGCTCCGGAAGTTCCAATACTGTTCCGCTCTGATCAATTTCAACCCACTGATATTCAGGTGTCTGATCATAAAAAGCATCATCAGAGGCATAGGCATAGTAACCGTATTCATCCGGTCCTGTATAATCCTGCGAAACCGCCATTCCTACCGGCAATTCAAATGAAACAGCTTTTTCGAAAGGATAATTCCCGCCATTTGTTGAGAGAGAAACCGTCATATGGGCAAGATAATCAGTGGGGCATTCACTGTTGACTGCAACGCGGTAATAATCATCCCATGAAATCACATCATCGCCATTTACAGGGCAGTCGCCAAAGAAACCGTTATCATCCAGAATAGTAATATAGGGATCGTTGGAAGAAAGAATGCCGGTAACACCAGGCGCAAAATCCTCCCCCGGATTATTTACAGCAAGGTAAAGATTAGCCTCTTCGCCGGGGTTCAGGCGGTAATCAACATTAGCAGTATTGGTTTCGTATACAAGCATTGATTCCAGCGACAGATCACACCCATGGATATCCAATACAAAGGAATAATCCCACTCTGATGCTGAAGTGGAAACATGAAGGTTGAAGGTAATTGATTCTCCTACGTTGCAGGTTTCAGAAACAAAAACCTCGAAAGGATCGCCGGTAATGGTTTCTCCGGCAGCAATATCACCGTAGGTCACGGTTCCCTGCACAACCTCTGCCTCAGGATGAGATGTAGTAAGTACTGCCTGTGTATTCACCACCGTTGCCACGCCCCAGTTTTTCAGATCAAAAGTAAGCGTGCAGTGCTCATTGGGATTTACCAGTCCGTCGTTATTCCCATCGAGATCAGTAATAAGGGGATCGCCTTCCGGTTCGACCAGTTCATCAGGCTGGGAGATAATTATCTCACTTTGCTGAGGATAAACATCATCACCACAAGCCGTAACCATAAGGGTATCAGCAATTGCAGGGGCAATATTCAACGTTGCCAGGCCGGTAGAGTCACAATAGGCAGTTGCAAAAACACCTGCACCGGTAATAGTTACCAGGGCATCTTTTGCCGGTTCACCATTGTCATCGTAATTCACCTGAACCTCAATAACATTATTCCCTACCTGTATTTCCGTGATATGACCGGTACTGACATGCCGCGGTGTATGCTTCCAGATATGAATGCTGGGGTCGCCAAGCACACAGAACACCTTATAATGATACTCCACATAATACTCATTACCAAAGACATTATACATATAGAGTTTTCCTCTCAGGAGAGCTTGTCCGGGGGTATTCATTCCTTCGCGGAACATACCCACATAAATACCTTTATCAATACGGTTGTTATAGGTTGTATGTGTGTTTGAAGTAGGACCTATAAATCCAATACCACCGCGGGGACTGGAAATAGAACCCAGCTGAACCCATTCTTCACCAAAGCAGTTACCACCCTGTGAATGAAAACCGGCAACACCGCAACCAATACTGGACACAAAAGTAAATTTCTGGCCATTGTTGAGGTTTGACACATCATTAACACCAAAATCATAGCAGGTGGCACTCCAGCCACTATACCATCCTTCACCGCGGTAATTCAGGTAACTGCGACCTTCATTAATACGGTCAACAATATCGTCGTTGTCATAGGTACAGCCCCAGCCGCCCCAGCCATCACCATCGCTCATCATGGTATCAACAGCAAATCCGCCGTCATCGCGCATACATGCAGCAGCAAACCGTTTGGTCTCCACTTGCGACTCATAAGCATTATTGGAACAACAAACCCCTTTTGTAAACCACGAAGGATCATCAACATAGGGATATTGCTCGTATAACTGATACTTGTTAATCATAACGCGCATGCGGTAATCACCCTGATTGGTAAAACGACCGATCATCATATCCGGGAAATAATCATCCCCATCCACTTCCACAAAAAAGTCTTCATTGGGAAAAGAATAATCGGGATAGGTCACAATCTCATGAGGGAAAACACCATTATCACCAATAATCAACACATAGGAAGGCGGGGTATCCCAATTATAATAAGCATCAGAAATATGGTTTTTAATGATATCCGGATTTGAGGAATTGGCATTAATATCGCTAAAGGTGGTTACATGAATATTTATACCCGATTGTCTCTTCCATTCAGCATAGGGCTGGAAACTCTCTTCAAATTCATCAGGCATAATACAAAGCATCAGCTCTTCACCCTCTTCCTTCCCGTTGAAACGTTGTTGTAATACCTGATCATAGTTTTCAATAAAACCACGGTACAAAGAAGCGTACGAAGGGGTAATTCCTTTGGATGCTGATTTTTTCGGATTCACAACCTCACCATCGCCAGAATACGATACTTTCACGATCATATGGTCGGTTACCACGAGTTTTTTATCAGCCGGATTATATTTCACCGGGTATAGGGCAATGCGACAAATTCTGAAATCACGAAATACAGCGGGGTCATCATTTGACACTGAATAGTGAGGAAAAAGGCTTTTAGCATCATAAACAGCATAGTCCCTGGTGTAAGGCGGTTCTGCCGCTCCTTCCACCCATGAAGGCCGTGCCGGCGCCATATCAATATCCTGAAATTCAAAACTCTCGCCGGCATCAATAACCTCAACAGTTACCGGGCTGTTATCAGGAACAGCGAGCACACTTGCTTTATAGGGTACTGCAGGAGCTCCCTGGCCGGTCATCCATGTATCCGTCAACAGATCCACCTGCTGCAGCATTTCAGTGGAGCCATTTACACTTTCCAGCTTAAACCCGTATACATTCAATTCAAGTATTGTATACGTGCCGGTCTGCTCCAAAACCGTTATTTCAGGAGCCTGAGGTTGAAGATTATCCTTATCCAAAGGAATCCATTGGGAAATACCTGCCAAAGGCAATAATACCATTACCAGGAACCATGTATAAAATCGTGACTTTTGATACATAAATTTTGAGGTTTTATAATATTTCTTATTTAGAGATCCATATGTATGAGCCAATGAGTTGGTTAATTCTGTTTATTAGATGCAAAACATGTAAATGGTTGTCTGATAAATTCAATATTTTTACATAATAATTTTGAAACGCTTATTTTTGCAAAAAACATACCCTATGAAGCAACGTCTTACTCTATTATTGATTCTCGTTTCCGCTGCATTCACCGCCTGCACCAGTGGAAAATCGGCTCTCAAACACGGTGATTATTACAATGCGGTACTTCAATCAGTAAACCGGTTGCGGCAGAAGCCCGACCACGAAGACGCTGCCAGGGTGTTGCAAAATGCATATCCCATGGCAGTGGAAGATATTCAACGGGATATCGAACGCACCAAGGCATCGACAAGTCCACAGAAATGGAATGTTGTTTATGATCAGATGCAGCGGGTCAATCACCTTGCCGAAGAGATATACCACTGCCCTGCGGCAAAACGTTTAATACCACAACCCTTTGAATACAATGTTGCCACGCTGGAAAACGTAAAGGAAGAGGCTGTCAAAGAGCTCTATCAGGATGCATTGGCACTGTATAACGCCGGCGGCAGGGAAAATGCCAAACGGGCTATCAATGAGCTTGAAAAACTACTCGATTTTGCCCCGGGGCACAACCAGGCGATACAATTGCTACAACAAGCTGAAGAGGCGGCAACACTCCATATCGTCGTGGAGATGCTCCCCTACCAGCATAAAAAATACGAGCTCTCCGACGAAGCCTTCCGCAATGAAATAAACAACCATATTGCCTCCCTCGACAGAAAGTATAAGTATATCAAGGTCTATTCCCCCACCCAGGCAGAACGACTTAGCCTCAGCCCCGACCAGGTGATCACCGTCGACTGGGTGAATTTTATGGTGGGCAATACCAATCAGAAACAAATTGAACGTGAAGTAACCAGCGCCGATAGTGTAAAGGTTGGCGAAACAACGGTCAATGGTGTTGTTTACCCGGTTTACAACCGCGTATCGGCAAAGCTCAATATCAACATTATGGAGATTGTCAGCAACGGGAAAATGTCCATAAAAGCAAAAGAATTCAAAACACAGCGGGTCATCACCAATGATGCACCTTCAGGAAGTTATGTGTGGAGATATGAATGGGGCAGTTTCAATGGAGATGAGAGAGCACTGTCAAAAGAGGAGAAGGAAATCTGCAAGAATAAACCGCCTGTTATACCGTCGCCACAGTTTTTGTTCACGGAGTTAACCAGGCCGCTGTACGATCAAACAGCGAGCTGGTTCGACCGGTATTTCAGGAAGTATCAGTAAATACAAGGGAAATCACGCTTTATTGTCTCAGTAGCACAAGGGTAGGGATTTCGTCTTTCCCTTCAATATTCAATATTCTACATTTTTATATCAATATTCAATAAACCATCTGTACCGAAGAACGATTTACGAA
>CAZQNY010000091.1:0-13138 GCA_964594665.1 uncultured Bacteroidales bacterium | reverse complement strand
CCAGAAAATGCGGATGAAGATGGGTGCTGGCAGCGCTGGTTCCTGCATGAATGGCATCTGCAATCAACATTTCATTATAAATATTTAATGAATCGTAGAACGTAGGAATTTGTGGTTGCAGACTTATGTCTACGATCGACCCTGGTAACAGGTAACAGCCAAACTCCTTATCAAACGGGTCAAAGTTCCAGGTAACGTATGACATTACCGGGCCATAGATAAAAGGCATTTCAGTGAGTGTATCCACAATGACATTACAACCAATACTTTCAAGATATTCTGCGGCAGGTTTTATTTTTTCATCATAAATTGCCTGTACCATTTGTGGTTGGTCGCAGTAGCTGATATCAAGGATAAAGGCGGGGAACTGATTCAGATTATTGGGAACATCAGGCCCTGAAACATCAATCATCGCCTTGACTTCGTCAACAGTGTAACCATCCAGCCTTGTTACAAGATATGTGTCATATTGAGCATGAGAGAAATTCCCTGATGCTTCAAAATATGGATTTGTATAGCTGCCTCCTGAAGCCATTTTGGAGCTGTCAGGATGGAATATTAGCTGTAAATCAGACTCCACACAGCTGCAATCAGTAAAGATTTTATCAGGATTTTGATTTAGCAAATCACTGACAGCATCACAATCGCCAATTTCTAAATTAAAAGGCATCCCTTTCGTTGTTACAAGGTAGTTGATATCATCGCCATCCAGTCCCTGTGCCCTCATGGCACTCTTGATTTGATTTTTCATATCCACAAAGGTGAGGCTGTCAATCGTCTCATCAACAGTGGTTGCGATATACAAACGGTTGTTGTCAGGGATATTCCGTTGCTGCGCGAAATATTCACCAATTTCGATGCTTGCTGCGCTGTTTTCATTTATAATTACAACTACGTCGTCATAATTCTGGGCATTACTCGTCAAAACAGAGATCAATGCAATTAGTATAAGGAGTATTTTTTTCATCTTAAAAATGGATTTGTAACCCGACCTTCAGCAGTCCCTGGAGTTCTCCTGAGTCGGGATACAGTGTTTCATATCCCGTATTGGTTTTTCCAAAACGGAATCCCACAGAGGCATAGGGTCGAATATATCTGTTAATATGATATCTGAAAATCACCTCACCATTGAGCATCAGTCGCGATCTGACCTGCAAGGGAACTGTGATTTTATTTTCATTGATTTTAATAAGACCATCAGGATTATACAATTCGATGGCGGATTGGCTGACAGGAATACTCCAAATTATCCCTGCCATTCCGGATAATGTAATTTTTTTCTGACTGATAAAATCCTGTCCAACATTGATTGGGATTTGAATATATTTTATACGGTTTACCAATTCATCATCATACGAGATGTTCACTGAGTCATAAATATCTTTTAGCACAGGATTATATCTCAATCGCCTTACGGTGTCTCCCGATGGTGTTATGGTAATGGATTCCTCTGTTTCAAGATGAATAACAGTACCCAGGTATTCATATTGGTAATAATCAATAACATGCATTCCTTCATAAGTGATATCGGTATAAAGGAGACCTGTTTCAAAGAGCATATTTTGTTTTCTGAACCCTGACATGAAAGCATATTCTATCCCGTTATGTAATTTGTATTGATCAAAAGCCTTTATTGCACTAAAACACTGTGCTACTCCGGCTCTGAGATACCCGTTGTGTAATGTTTTTTTCTTATTAAAGGGCCTATTCACAGCATCGGACAATTGCAACGATAAGGAGGAGGGAGACTCCTTTTGTGCAATTGATAAAAATGGTAATGTCGGGATCTGAAATCTTTCAGACCCCGTGTTTTCTGAATAAGAAATTGTTTGTGCTTTAGATCCCTTTTGAGTAATATCGTTTACAATGGTATTTTTTTCAGAATTTTTCTTTGGGATAATTGTTTTACTTTTTATTGATGCTACATCAACAGTTTTCCCTTTTGCCGTGGTTGTTTTTTTGTCTATAGTGATTTTATCTATTATTTTTTCCCTTTCGGGAGATGAAAAAGCGATTGTCTGTATTGGCTCCTTCGGCGAATTTTTAACGTTCATCTGCTGTGGTTGCTGCACTGTTGCCACAATGTCAGCCGGGTTTTTCATCTGCGAAAGCAAAATAATAATGAAAGCAAAGAAAAAGGTAAAGATATACGAACCGGCAAAAAATAGCCCGCGGCGTGGTAATTGACTTTCGATACTGTTCCACAGGGCAGGGTTAGCGGTATATTGCGGCAAATTGTCTGCAGTGATTTCCGTTTTCGCTGCAACATCAAGTGCTTCACTTATCCCTTCCCATACTGATTCATTTGGTTCATGCTTTGGCAGAATAAGGTTTTCCGGAGTTATTTTCAGCTTCTTTTTATTCAACATAATAACCCTCCAGTCTATTTATTTCCTTTTGCAGGGCTTTTTTTGCGTAATAAAGCTGTGATTTACTTGTTCCCACACTGATATCCAGCATTTCAGCAACTTCTTTATGGCCATAACCCTCTACCATAACCAGCAGAAATACAGTCCGGTAACCGTTGGGCAGTGAAAGGATGGCCTTTTCAATGATCTCTCCGTTAAAAGCCACTGGCATTTCAACGAAAATGTTATCATCCACAGGAAAAGGATAATGGTGAAGCGGTTCAGCACTAATATTTTTTATAGCTGTGCGCACCACAATGGTTTTTATCCATGCTCCCAGTGACGACTCCATGCGGAAAGCCCCAAGGTTTTTAAACACCTTTATAAAGGCCTCCTGTAGCACATCATTAGCTGTATCCTTCGAACTGGTTATACGGAATGCGGTTGTATACATGGCATCACAATACTTCATATAAAGAGCCTTCTGATCTTTACGGCGGTTTTTCAAACAGCCTTTTATCATCTGAACCTCTTCGGGGGAGATTTTTGCTGTGCTATGTATTGAGCTTGCAGTCACAATATAAAGTGCTTTTCAATATCTAAATGGTTGTATAAGGTACGACAATTTTTGTTTTTTTTCACTCTTGTAACAATTGTTACAGACAACAAGGGTCAGTAGCGATACTTTTGCTGTGAACTTAAAAAAGAATCACTATGTCAATGTTTTGTTATCAATGTCAGGAAGCAGCCAAAGGAACAGGCTGTACAATAAAAGGAGTTTGTGGTAAGCCGGAAGATGTTGCCAATCTACAGGATCTTTTAATATTTGTTGCCAAAGGTGTATCCACATACGCTCAGTTAGCCATCGAAAACAAACTCAGCACCAAAGAGGCTGATAAATTTGTGATGGAAGCTCTCTTCACAACAATTACAAATGCGAATTTCGATCGCGATGCTATGATTGCCAAAATTCGCGAAGGTTACGCAGTACGTACTATTACCCGTGAGCGCCTGGAAAGTAATGGGATAACAATTCCTGCTGATCTCCACAGCTGCACAACCTGGGAGAGCGACTCTGTGGAAGAGATGGAAAAGAAAGCCGCTTTAATTGGTATTCTCTCTATTGGAAACGAAGATATCCGTTCCCTTAAAGAGCTGCTTACATACGGTCTGAAAGGTATGGCTGCATATGGTGAGCATGCTATGAACCTGAACTATTTCAACGATTCAATCTATGCGTTCCTTCA
This sequence comes from uncultured Bacteroidales bacterium, assembly GCA_964594665.1. Classification (GTDB taxonomy): domain Bacteria; phylum Bacteroidota; class Bacteroidia; order Bacteroidales; family BM520; genus BM520. Next base: position 9,543 of record CAZQNY010000091.1, on the reverse strand, counting down.
CAAAGGAATGGTTGCAACAACAAAAAATGATATCACTGTTGATGAGCTGGTAGGTCTGGTTCTCGAATGTGGTAAAAATGGTGTTGATGTGATGGCACTTCTTGATAAGGCCAACACTGAAACCTATGGTAACCCTGAGATTACTGAGGTCAATATTGGTGTTCGCAATAATCCTGCAATCCTTATCTCCGGTCACGACCTGAAAGATATGGAAGAGCTTCTGGAGCAGACTGAAGGCACTGGAGTAGATGTTTATACACACTCTGAAATGTTGCCCGCAAACTACTATCCAAAGTTTAAGAAGTATGAGCATTTTGTAGGTAACTATGGTAATGCATGGTGGAAGCAGAAGGAAGAGTTTGAAAGCTTCAACGGACCGATTCTTTTCACTACCAACTGTATTGTACCCCCTAAACAGGCTCATATAGAGCGCATCTATACTACCGGTTCATCAGGATTCCCCGGATGTACTCATATCGCTGATCGCGAAGAAGGTGGTAAAAAAGATTTTTCTGCTATTATTGAGCATGCAAAACGTTGTGCTTCTCCAACAGAGATTGAGACAGGTACCATCGTTGGTGGTTTCGCTCACAATCAGGTAATGCAGCTGGCCGACAAGGTTGTGGATGCTGTGAAAAGTGGTGCAATCCGTAAATTCTTTGTAATGGCTGGTTGTGATGGCCGTATGAAGAGCCGTGATTACTATACTGAATTTGCTGAAAAACTGCCAAAAGACACGGTAATTCTCACTGCAGGTTGCGCAAAGTATCGTTATAATAAACTTCCTCTCGGTGATATTGGTGGTATTCCAAGAGTACTTGATGCAGGTCAGTGCAACGACTCCTATAGTCTTGCTGTTATAGCTCTTAAACTGAAAGAAGTATTCGAGCTTAACGATATCAATGAGCTTCCTATCGCCTATAACATTGCCTGGTACGAGCAGAAGGCCGTAATCGTATTACTGGCACTTCTCTCCCTGGGAGTGAAGAACATTCACCTCGGGCCAACCCTCCCGGCATTCCTTTCACCAAATGTGGCAAATGTGCTGGTTGAGAACTTCGGCATCGCCGGAATCGGTACTGTGGATGAGGACATGAAGATGTTCCTTAGTTAAAAAATCTTGCAATTAGTGGTGCAGGGCACTATTGGGTCAGTGGCAGTCTTGTCACTGGCCCTTTTATTTATTACAAATATATGAAAACATTTATTTGTAATAAATAAATTCATATATTTGTAAAAAATGATCAGTAATGATATTACGAAGTACGTTGGAGAAAGTTGTTGAATCTCAGGTGAGACGATTATCCAGAATAGATACAGGACTTGGAAGAGAGGTCACCGGGTACGATAATATAGGTAAACATGCCTTTATCGTTGTTGGAATACGTCGTGCAGGTAAGAGCACCTTAATGCTTCAAATTCAAAAGACAATCCATGAAAAGTCAATGTTTATTAATTTTGAGGATCCCAGATTAGCTGGTTTTGATCTCAATGATTTTGAGAAGTTAGCAGATATAGCAGAAGAGGGCGGTATTGAAACTTTTTTCTTTGATGAGATTCAGGAGGTTAATGAGTGGGAACGATTTGTTAGGTTTAAGTTAGATGAAGGCTTCCGTATTTTCATTACAGGTTCAAATGCATCATTATTAAGTAAAGAGCTGGGTTCAAAATTAACAGGAAGACATCTGTCAAAAGAATTATTTCCGTTCTCATATGATGAGTTTAATGAATATTTTAGTTTTGATAGAAATTATGATTCTTTTTATGAATATATGATTGATGGAGGATTTCCTGAGTTCATTAAATCAAAAAATCCTGAAGTTCTGAGTCAGGCATTTAATGATATTGTTGTAAGAGATATTACAAATCGTTATGGATTACGAAATAGCAGACCGATACTTGAGTTAGCTGTTTGGTTAATCAGTAATATAGGAAAACCTGTTTCAGCCGGGTCATTGGCAAAAATTCTGCAGTTTAAATCGGTAAAAACAGTTAATGACTATATGGGTTTTCTGAATGATGCATATATGTTTTTCTTTCTTAGAAGATTCAGTTATTCAGAAAAATCGCAGATGCGAAATCCAAGAAAAGTGTATTGCATCGATAATGGAATGATAACAGTGAATTCACGATCGTTTTCAAAAGATAATGGTAGACTCCTTGAGAATCTGGTATTCCTTGAGTTGCGACGGCTTTATTCGGATATATATTATTTTGTTGAGACCAGAGAATGTGATTTTGTGGTTTTTGATAAAAAAACGCCACACAGTTGTATACAGGTTTGTTGGGAATTAACCGATGATAATAAGAGCCGGGAGATAGATGGTCTTGTAGAAGCACTGGAATTCTTCAGGAAGGATAATGGATATATAATAACGTCAAATTATAAGGATAAAATCGTTGTTGGGAAAAAGGAGATTCATGTTATCCCTTTTCATGAATGGATCATAAACTCATCAGAAACAAGATAGAACAGATTTTAGGCACAGAAATTATCAGTTATGGAGATAATAGTTATCTCAGAGATTTCAGAAAATTCCAGTGCCACTCTTTCAACCCATGGGCTTCGAAGAGGGCGATACCATCTGCTCCACCGTCCAGAGCGCTGTTGACGGCATTGGCAAATTCGGTGCTGTCTTTCATCGCAGGTAGATACAGACCACATTTCCCAATCATCTTTTGCTTTCTTTATAAAAAATAAACAGAAAATAGTACTTTTGAAGCGATATGTTAAAATCAACATAACGCATGATGCAAAAACCCATCACTCTAATAATCGTATCACTCCTTATTATTCTGTCAATCAGTTGTCAGCGTGAAAGGGATATTCTGACAGTATACCATGCCGGCAGTCTTTCCGTACCGTTAAAGAAAATTAAAGGTGAATTCGAAGCCCTGCATCCGGATGTTGAGATACAGCTGGAAAGCTCGGGCAGCCTTACCTGCATTCGCAAAATTACAGAACTCAACAAGTCTTGCGATGTGCTTGCTGTTGCCGATTATAGTCTTATCGACGAGCTTATGATACCGGAATATTCGGATCATAACATTCTTTTTGCCGGGAATGAACTTGCCATAGGATTTCTGAAAGGCAGCCGGTGGGAACAGGAACTCACCACCGACAACTGGCCGGAGGTTGTTATGCGTGAAGATGTGCATTACGGACGTTCAGATCCGGATCACGATCCTTCGGGATACCGCGCAGTTATAACAATTGGTTTGCAGGAACAGCTCAGCGGCGATAAGGGTTTCACAGCAGCATTCCGCGAAAAAGACCTCCGTTTTGTACGACCCAAGGCAACAGAACTACTGCCCCTGCTTGAAACCGGTACCATCGACCTGATATTTAACTATCGCTCAGTGCTGGTACAGCACAATCTGGGATTTCTCTCCCTCTCCGATAGTCTGAACCTCAGCAATCCCGATCTTGACAAATGGTATGCAGGCTCATGTGTTGAAATAGACGGCAAGAATCAGAACGACAGAATTACCAAATGCGGCGAGGCCATGGTATACGGGCTCTGTAAGCCCAATACCTCGACATCAAAATACACAGATAAGTTTTTGCAATTTATCCTCACGCGGGGCAGTGAAATTCTGGAATCCTGCGGGCAGCCGGTATTGCAACCCCAATTGTCATCCGAATCAATATCAAAACCTGAATGGTTTTCTACCATAAACAAAAACTAACATGAAAAGAACATTTATTTTACTGCTGGCCGGAACGCTGGCAATGGCATTTTCAGCCTGTAGTTCACAAACAGAAAAAGTAGCTTCCAACACTGTTCCTGCAGCAGATACAACCGATGCTACCAATGATTTTTACGACAATGAAACGACCCATCTTTTACCTCTTGAGATGATAATTGTAGAAGGTGAGACCTCAGAAACCTTCAATATCGACCTCAACGCTCTCCCTTTGCGGTCAGTAATTGTTAAAGAGACCCGATGGACTCCTGACAGCAATAAATTTGTCGGAGCCTATCGCTATGATGGTCCTTCATTATACGACATTATTAACAACTGTCCGTTGATGAAAAAGAATGCTGAAGATTTCAATCCTATCATTGACGCATATGTTGAGGTTAGTAATGCCAAAGGAGAGAAAGTTGTATTTAGCTGGGGTGAGATTTTTTATCCGATCCATCGTCATGAGCTTATTATCGGCACTCAGGTAATGCATATCGTTCCCAGCAAATCGAAGGATATGTGGCCTCTGCCGGAGGAAGCCCGCATTATTTGTGGTGCAGATCTTCTCACAGAACGTAATATCAGCAGTCCGACAAAAATCACAATTCGTTCACTGGATAAAAACTTTACTGTTAACAGAGAACTGAATCCGATGATATCGGAGAATTTTGGCATTTATAATAACGAGAAAGAGGTGGTTCGTTACGATGAACTCCCTGAGGGAGACATGGCCTATTATCCGAATATTTTTTACGGTCGTGGCCGCGGAATTCATGCTGTAACACCTTTTGAAGGCGTAATTCTCCGTGATGTTCTTGACGAATATTTTGAAACTACTCCTGAGGCATTAAAAACAGGAATGTTTACTGTTTCTGCTGCTGATGGATATCGGGCTGCGTTCACCTACAGTGAAATTATGAACCGCAACGATCAGTCGGAGGTTATCATTATGGACGAAGGCATGAACGACGGTGGTCGATTCCATCTCTATTCTGCTGCGGATTTTTTCTCTGACAGAGCCATTAAATCTGTTACCGGCATCTGGTATCAGGAGTTAAAGTAAAAATATATGCGAAGGCGCCCTGACATATTAACGATTTTATTCACGCTTGCCGGCGGCTTAATATTGTTATTTATCATTGCTCCCATGGCGGGGATGTTTATTCATACTCCGGGGACTGCATTGTCGGAGGCGTTTCACGACAGCGAGGTCACCCACAGCATAGCTCTGACGCTGGGTTGTGCTATGGGTGCTACCCTATTATTTAGTATTGGCATTATTCCTTTGGCATACCTTATGTCGAGGCGTAATTTTCGTGGGAGGCGAATCATCCAGGGGCTCATTGATTTGCCTGTAGTGATACCGCACAGTGCTGCAGGTATTGCTTTGCTGGGAGTTTTCAGCGAACAGGGTGTTGCCGGCAAGGTTGCAGGTGCTGCCGGGCTGAATTTTGTGGGTACTCCGGCAGGGATTATCATAGCCATGGCATTTGTCAGTCTACCCTTTCTCTTCAATGCTGCACGCGACAGCTTTGAGGGTGTCGACAAGCGTCTGGAATATGCTGCCCGTAACCTTGGAGCTACGTCAACGCAAACGTTTTTCCGTGTTTCATTACCATTGGCAAAAAATGGTATTATCTCAGGCATGATCATGATGTTTGCACGGGGGATGAGCGAGTTTGGCGCTGTAGTGATCATTGCCTACTACCCCATGGTCACGCCGGTAATGATTTTCGACAGGTTTGCTTCTTACGGACTACAGGCATCACGTCCTGTAGCGCTGATTTTCATCTGTATTGCATTGGTTGTATTTATTATCATCCGTTTACTAACCCGCAAGAGCTATGCTGTACGTTAATGACCTTACGATCCGCGCCGGTGACTTCCGTGTTAATGGGGCGACCATACATGTTCAGGAAGGAGAATACTTCTTTCTACTTGGAGGCAGCGGATCAGGGAAATCGTTAATTTTGGAGGCTATTGCAGGGATCCGCAGTGCTGATAGCGGCACAATAATGATTGATGGTCATGATATTAGCCATGAGCCTATGCACCGTCGACATGCAGGCATGGTTTTTCAGAGTCTGGCATTATTTCCACACAAAACGGTATTTGAGAACATAGCATTTCCGTTAAAGGTGCGAAAAACCGCTCTGCAGGAAACGAAGGCTGCAGTGGAAGAGATAGCAGAGCGGCTTTTGATAACGGGGCTTCTGGAGAGGCGTCCGGGCACATTAAGCGGCGGCGAGCATCAGCGTGTGGCACTGGCACGGACGCTGGTGATGAAACCGAAGGTATTATTATTGGATGAACCTCTGTCGTCGCTCGACGTGCTGCTCAGGGAAGAGATGCTGACGTTGCTGGGGGATCTCCACAGGGCGGGGCAAACGATTTTACATGTGACCCATGATTACCATGTTGTCAATAAGCTGGCCGATCGTATTGCGATCATTGAAGGAGGGAGGATTCTTCAAAACGGGACCATTAAAGAGATCAAACAGAACCCGGTATGTGAGCTGGCAAGAAAACTGAAGGTTTAAATTAACACTTATTAATACTGTTTAACAGTCGTTAATCCACTCTACTGTTACCAACACCATAGTATTTTCGTTTTTAGGACTCTAAGAAATAAATTGTCAAAAAATGAAAAACAAAGCATTAATTCTACTCTTTATCTTTTCTGGTTTCCAGTTTGCTTATTCACAAAATACCGATAAATGCCGAAGAGCTGTTATAGCAACAATAGAGGCAATTAATAGCAATGACGCAAAGCCTTTAAAACCCTTTTTGGCTCGAAATTTCAGTATTGCAGATCAGACTGGATTCATAGCCAAAATGGTTCTTCAGCAGTTATTTATACAAATAGATGAAACGGTTATATCAAGTGAAGAAACAGGTATAATTCAGGGCGATGGTGAGTTAATATTAGAGTATGAAATAACATACAAGGAAATGGGAGTTAGGAACTCAACATTTCATTTTAATAATAAAAATAAGCTTACTGAGATGAAGCTTTTCGATATGCATGTTATGACAATGGAAGGTGAGCCGGAACCCGAATTAAGTACAAGTAATGTGATTGAAGTACCTTTTTGCCTTGCAGGAAAACTCATTATGGTGGATGTTGTTCTGGATGGTATTAAACGGAAGTTTATTATTGATTCCGGGTCACCGCAAACGATTTTAAACAGCAAATATACTTCAATGCATTTTGATGCCAGTAAAAAAGTCAATATTGGTAACTCACAGGGTGTAAATGGAGAAATATCCGGTGTTGAAGTAAATAGAGTTGATAATTTGGATTTTTATGGTATTAAACTTTCCGAACAGAACATTCTAACGATGTATCTTGGACATTTAGAAGAGGAAATAAATGATACAATATATGGTCTTATTGGATATGATATGATTCATAGTTACGATATTGTATTTGATTATAAAGAGAAAGTGATGACATTAATTGAACCTGATTATTATAAGAATTATGAAAAGGATAATTTTAAAAATTGTAATAAGATCGAGGTAAAATTGAAAATGCAGGCACATATTCCAATGGTAAGATGCAATATTGGAGATAATGTTCTATCATTAGGTATTGATACAGGGGCTGAGACAAATTTACTCGATGCAGCTTTGTATTCAAAGTTAAAGCAAAACCTTATAAATCCTGAAATTACGTCTTTGTTGGGAGCAGATAATACACCTGTGGAAGTACAATCCGGAGTTATTCGTACTATTGATATAAACAAACACCTGTTTACAAACCAGGAGACTGTATTTTCTAATCTGTCACATTTAAACGAAGGTTATAAGATTGCTCTTGATGGACTCGTTGGTTATGAGGTACTTAGTAGGGATATTGTTGTACTTTCATATAAGAAGAAGAAGTTATTTTTTTATTTTTAGAAATTAATTGCGATCGGGAGGGTAACATTTTGTATCTTTCGGTATAAAGGAAGGAGAGTGGCCGGGAAGGTTCCACCCTTTTAAAGGGTTTTAAACCCTTTAAAACCCTTTGAAGCCCTTTGAAAGGGTCAGGAATAACAAAAAAAACCAACAACAATGCAAAAACTCATCAAATACTTCGAAAAATCCATCATCATTGCCTTAATAACCCTTATGGCCCTTATCGTTGTACTTACAACCGTGGAACTCGCTATTGAACTTGTTAACAAAACAATTAATTCCGTTAAGTACGATGGCACTATCATCAATATGAACGATATCCTCCACATTTTTGGCCTCTTTTTTAATGTGCTCATCGGTCTCGAACTTTTTGAAACCGTAAAACTATATCTTAAGGACAACAGCTTTCATGCAGAAATCGTATTGCTTGTTGGACTAATTGCCGTTGCCAGAAAAGTAATTATTCTCGATTACGAGCAGATGGAACCAGGCAAACTTATTGGTATCGCTTTACTTATTGCAACACTTGCCGGTGGATATTTCCTGCTCAAAAAAAGCACAAAAGATCAACCGCATTAATCCTTACCCTATAACGATTTTGATCGAATTCTTTTTACAAATGTATTGTTGTTGTACATTTACAGGCTTTTTGAAAATATTACGCTATGAAAATTATTGGAATGGGCAATGCCCTTGTGGATATCATGACACAGCTCGCCGACGATGCACTGCTGGAAAACTTTAATCTTCCCAAAGGAAGTATGACCCTTGTAGAGGAGGATCTCTCTGCTACCATTCGGCAAGCAACAAAAAATCTTCCCTCTGAACTTACTGCCGGTGGTTCGGCATGTAATACTATCGATGGTCTGGCCCGCCTGGGGGCAGAAACAGCCTTTATTGGTGCCGTTGCTGATGATGAATACGGTACTTTTTATAAAAATGACCTGATATCCAATAACATAAATCCTATTCTATTCCACAGCAGTTTGCCCACGGGTAGAGCCGTTGCATTGGTATCCGAAGATTCTGAAAGAACCTTTGCTACCCACCTCGGTGCCGCTGTAGATATTCCGCTGGAAAAAATTACTCCGGAGCTCTTTCTTGGATATGATCTTTTCCATGTCGAAGGTTATCTGGTCTATAATCATGACCTCATACTGACAGCTGTTAAGGCTGCTAAAAAAGCCGGACTATTAATTTCCATTGATATGGCTTCTTTTAATGTGGTGGATGATAATCTCGAATTCCTGCAGGATATTGTTAATGAATATGTTGATATCTGTTTCGCCAACGAAGAGGAAGCAATGAGTTTCACCGGTAAAGGCCCTGAAGAAGCACTGGATCTTATCGCTGAAATGTGCCCCTGGGCAATTGTTAAGATTGGCAAAAACGGATCTTTGATTAAACATGACGATCTAATAACAAAAGTAGGAATTATTGATGCTGTAAGAAGAGATACCACGGGTGCCGGAGATCTTTATGCCGCCGGCTTCCTTTTCGGAGTAGCGAATCAATGGAACATGACTCAATGTGGGAGGGCCGGATCCTTACTCTCCGGAAAAGTTATCGAAGTTTTTGGCGCAAGAATGCCTCAATCAACATGGAAAAATATTCGATACGAACTTAATATCATCTGAAAATTTTGCTCATTATAATGCCTCTTTTATTATTAATCAGAAATTTATACATTTGCAGCCATCGCAAAAAAATTTTTGAAAAAATAATACTATATAAAAATTATTAATCCACTACAAGCATGAAAGTTTATCAAAAAAAAGATGTCAGAAACGTAGCTCTTCTGGGCGGCGCGAAGACAGGAAAAACAACGCTCGCTGAAAGTATGGCTTTCAAAGGCGGTGTTATTTCTCGTAAGGGATCTGTAGAAGATAAGAATACGCTCTCTGACTACCGTGACATTGAGCTCGCACGTCAGAATTCCGTTAGCTC
>CAZQNY010000090.1:0-13286 GCA_964594665.1 uncultured Bacteroidales bacterium | reverse complement strand
CCAAGAATAGCAATGTAACCGGTCATACCGTCAGGAGCAAATTCAACTTTTGCCATTGCCGGGCGGCTTTCTGCATTTTCGAAAGGACAGTCAACGAGGAATTCTTCATATTCATAGTCCATAAGGTCTTCGTTCCATACACCGTGGATTACAAGCATGTAACCTGTGTAGTTCAGTGAACCTGTAGACCAGTCCTGGCTGAAATCAACAACCCAAACATCACCGAGGTTAGTAACGGTAAATGCATCAGGGATGTAACGGAAAATGTCTTCACCCGCATCAGAAGAAACAAGATGTTTAGTAGTGTAAGTAGGGTCACCGATATTGGAAACGCCATAACCATGACCACCCCAGCTGTCAGGAGAGTTGGTTCCGTCAAGTGTGGGTACGTAGAAAGTAACGTAAGCATTTGCCGGGTCAGTGTTTCCTGCAGGGTTGTAGATACCATGGTTAGGATAACGGGCAGCGTCAGTGTAATATGTACCACCTGCATTCTCTGTAGCCACATAACATTCTACCATATTGGTAAAGGTCATACCGCCATCAATAGATACGTCATAACCGAGGTCTCCGGAATATCCGTCAGGATCCAGGGCACCACCCATACGGTGGAAGTTAGTAACAGTGTTAATGTCAGAGTTGTAGGCAAGAATATTTTTCTGACCACCACCGTAGCCATAGCTGTAAGCATTGGCTGATGTTCCTATGTCAATAATAGAAACGAATTTACTGCCGTTGTTGTTAACGGGCTTGTAAAGATCTTCAATTGTGCTTGTTGGTTTTTCTGGTGCATTAGCGATCTCCAGTCTGTCGATTGCTTTGTGCGTTCTCAGATTCTGACGCAATTGCTGCGCTGAAACAGATAGTCCGAGGCTAATGACCAAACCAAGTAGTAACAGTTTTTTCATATTAGCAGATTTAATGGTTTAAAATTTCCGTACTAAAATAGTAAATTTCATTGAAACTGTGCAAGAGTCAAAGATACGAAAATTTCCAAATCTACCGTTAGGGCACTGCAAAGCCTTGATATACGCAGTAATGCGCGGTTTGAGAAATAAAAAAGAAAATGTTAAAAAAAAAGGAAAAAAAGTATTCAAAGCGAATTTTATGAAAATTCCAGAGCTACAGCGAAAATACAGCAGCTCTGGAATAAGATTTAATTATTCAATAATCATCTTTTTACTGATGGTTTTGTTTCCTGCTGTAACAGCATAGAAATATACACCAGGCTCAAGATCTGAAGCACTAATATAATAGGTATAAGTTCCTGCTGTCAGGTTATTGCTTTCCATATGGTAGGCATTCTGTCCCATAAGATTGAAAACATTTACCGTTACATCAGAGTTCTGGTTTAAAGTAACCATAATCTCTGTTTGTCTGCTGAAGGGGTTTGGATAGTTCTGACTAACAGCAAAATTTGCTGCTGTTTCTTCTTCAATACCAACACCTAAAGTAAAATCGTCAGGAGTGAAAGTAAAGTCCTGGATATACTTATACTGTACAGGATCGCCAACATTTGTGATATTCATCTCTTCGTATGTAAAAGGAAGTATAAAGTTATCACCATCTACAATTACTTCATTGGCCATAACCATGAAGTAAGCCTGCCACATAGCATCAGAGAGGTTGGTGACATTAGTAGGCTGGTCAAGACGGATGCCAGTGCTGTCTCTTTCTGTCATAATACCGGTAGCAACTTCAATACCACGGGCCATAATGTCAGGGTAGTTGTTGTCTTCTTCACCTTCCATCTGAGTATCAAGGTAAGAAACAAAGATGTGTGAACCATTGTGGTTACGTGCAATCTGTACTCTGCTGTCTTCAGTGTATTCTTCATCAAAACTTGAGCGGAAAGTTTTAGGCTGGCCAATAATATAGGCATCCCAGTTATCTCCACCATCGATAGAATGAATATCAGTAATTGCGTAATATGGATTTGCACTGATAATGGAATAAGGATCGTTTCCTGAAACACTAATACCAACTGCAATATGAGGGTTGCCATTGCCGTCAACGGTCATGTCAAAATCAAATGCAGTAGTAAAGAGAACTTCTTCTCTTTCCGGGTAAGGAGGCTCAGACCAAAGTGATTCCCATTCCTGGTCATCGAGATAATAAAGTATTGAATGAATGCCGTCTTCGCCGCTGATAGCTACTTCAACAGGATCGCCCCATGTTTCGCCACCGTCAGTAGTTTTCCAGATAATCGGGAAGTAAGAACCTGTTGCAAATTCAAGCTCACCATTGTCACCAATGATAGCAATGTAACCGGTCTGTCCGTCAGGAGCAAATTCGATTTTTGCCATTGCCGGTCTGTTGGTTTCTGCTTCAACAGGGCAGTCAAGAAGGAATTCAGTGTATTCAAAATCATTGATAGCATCATTCCAAACACCATGGTTTACAAGAAGATAACCTGTGTATACAAGCTCTCCTGAAGTCCAGTCCTGGTCAACATCAACAATCCAAACATCACCACTGTTAGTAACTGTAAATCCGTCAGGGATATAACGGTAAATGTCATCTGAAGGATCTGAAGTTAACAGGGTTTTTGTTGTGATTGCAGGGTCACCCAGGTTAGCAGTACCCAGTGCATATCCACCCCAGCCGTCATTGGTTCCGTCGAGTGCCGGAGCAGCAAATGTAACATAGGCATTTGCAGGATCAGTGTTGCCTGCAGGGTTATAAATACCATGGTTAGGATAACGGGCTGCATCTGTGAAATACTGGCCACCGGCATTGTTTTCAGCAACGTAAATTTCTACCATATTGGTAAATGTTTCACCGCCATCAATGGAATAATCAATACCAAGATCTCCTGAGTAACCATCAGGATCTAACTCACCACCCATACGGTGAATATGCGATACCGTGTTGATATCTGCATTGTAAGAAAGAATGGATTTCTGTCCACCGGCATAACCATAACTGTATGCATTGGCAGAAGTACCTAAATCAATTATGTTAACGATGTTTTTGCCACCTTTTGTAGCGGGCTTTACAATGTGCTGTACAGGTGTTGATGCTTTAACGGGTGCATTGGCAACGGCCTGCTCTGTGTTCATTTTATAAGACTTGATATCCTGGCGAACCTGTTGTGCGGATACACCAAAACCAAAGCTTATAACCAAAACAAGAAGTAAAAGTTTTTTCATGTTTCTGATTTTTAATTAGTTAAATAAAAATGCAATTTCTAATGCTTGCTTGTAAATGTGAAATTTTAAACCACTAAATGTGATTGTTAAGTAACCATTACAAACAAAGGTTGCCTGAAAAAAACAAAAATATATTTCAAATTGCGTGCAAATTTTATGGCAAAAAATAGTTGGCGCTGTATTTCAGTTGATTACGACGATATAGGGTTTTATCATATTCAAACAACAAGGAAGAATTAAATATCTTAAGAGCTGAAGTAATAAATGCATGGAATCAGCGTATATTTGCAGAAGAAGAAATGATGAAGAAAACAGATCTTTTTATTTTAAAATCCTATATAGGTCCTTTGGCGATGACCTTTTTCATAGCTGTATTTATTTTGCTAATGCAGTTTTTGTGGAAATATGTGGATGATCTTGTCGGTAAAGGGCTGGAATGGTACATTGTAGGGGAATTACTTTTTTATGCCTCTGCAACGTTTGTTCCATTGGCTCTTCCCATGGCAATACTTCTCGCCTCGCTGATGACCTTTGGAAATCTTGGGGAACGCTATGAACTTGTGGCACTGAAAGCCTCAGGGATTTCACTTCGGCGTATTATGCAGCCACTGATAATAGCAACCATATTTATCAGTGGTCTGGCATTTTTCTTTTCCAATAATGTGCTTCCTGTGGCAAACCTTAAATTTCAGTCCATACTTTTTGATGTACGAAAGCAAAAGCTGGCATTTAATATTGAAGAGGGTGTTTATTATGATGGTATTGACGGTTATGTTATTCGCATTGCAAAAAAGGAAAAGGATGAAAAAACGGTGCATGATATTATGATTTATGATCATACAAAGGTAAATGCCCCACCAACATTAACGGTTGCTGATTCAGGTTATATGACCCTCTCGGATGATGAGAATTTTTTGGTCTTTACCTTGTTTAATGGTGTGAATTACGATGAATCTGCGGAACGAAAAAAACAACCTGACGAGCCTTTCCGAAGGATGATGTTTGATAAGGAGGTCATTATGTTTGATCTCTCTGAGTTTGCTCTTAACAGAACCAATGAGGATTTGTTTAAGAAAAATTATAAGATGCTAAACCTGCAACAGTTGGAGCAGGCTGATGATTCATTGCATTTGTTATTGGCGGAAACTAAAAATGATATGATTGAAACCAGTATCAACCGGTTTTATTTTTTACATCGTCAGGATACGGTAAAAGAGCCTGATTCATTAATTATCAGTAAGGTTACAGCAAATAATTTTTTGGATAATTTTTCAGGTAAGGAACAACTTTTTATCGTTGATCAGGCGCTGAATCAGGCGAGAAAAGGAAAAAAGAACATTAGTTATAGCCGTGATCGAATAAAACATCGTAAAACAACAATCCGCAAGCATCGCATCGAGTGGCACCGTAAATTCACCCTTAGTTTTGCCTGTTTGGTATTGTTTTTTATTGGTGCTCCACTGGGTGCCATAATCCGGAAAGGAGGACTGGGAACGCCTCTTGTTATTTCTGTTTTGTTTTTTGTTATTTATCACATTATCTCCACCACCGGGCAGAAATATGCTACCGAAGGAGGCTGGACGCCTTTTGTGGGAATGTGGATTTCCAGCTTTATCACCATGCCTCTTGGGGCCTTTTTAACCTGGAAAGCAACAACAGATTCGCAATTGCTCGATGCTGAGTCATGGACGAAGTTTTTTAATCGCTTTAAGTCAAAAGTAAAACGATAATGCGCATTTTTACCATCTGTAATAAATCTCCGTGGCCTGCCAATGAAGGCGGATCCATAGCCATGAAATCCATTGTCGAAGGGCTGTTGAATGCCGGACATACAGTGAAAGTGCTTGCTGTGAACTCTGATAAATATGCTGTAAACATTGAAGATGTTCCTGCAGAGATCAGAGATAAAACCGGCTTTGAAACAACCTGGCTTACCCTTAAACCTAATCCTGTAAAGGCCTTTCTTAACCTTTTCTCCCGGAAAAGTTATAATATCCAACGGTTTATCTCGGCAGGGATGAAAGAAAAAATTATTCGTATTCTTCAGGAAGAGGAATTTGATGTTATAAACCTGGAAATGCTGCATACAACACCGTACATAGATACAATCAGACAGTACAGCAATGCGAAAATTGTTCTGCGGGCGCATAATATTGAACATCTTATCTGGGAACGCATTTATGAATCAGCAAAAAATCCACTGAAGCGTTTTTATGTAGGGCATCTGGCACGAACGCTGAAGCGATATGAGCTAAATGTATTGGATAAAGTGGATGGTATTGCTGCTATTACTCCTACGGATGCTGACTTTTTCACATCTCAAAAACCGGATCTTCCAATTATTGATATTCCTTTTGGTGTTGAAGAGAAAGAACCTGTGGCAGATGTTCCTGTTGAGTATCCTTCCTTGTTTCATTTGGGCTCCATGAACTGGATGCCTAACAGTGATGGTATTCGTTGGTTTCTGGATGAAGTGTGGCCAGGTATCCATGCCCGTTTTCCGGAGCTGAAGTTCTACCTTGCCGGAAGGCATATGCCGGAATGGTTGCTGAAACGCAAGGATCCCAATGTTATAAATGTTGGTGAAGTGGATGATGCAAGAGCCTTTATGTACAGCAAACCCATTATGGTTGTTCCTTTACTTTCAGGTAGTGGTATCCGGATAAAGATAATAGAAGGTATGCAGGAATACCGCACAGTAATCAGCACTACAATAGGTGCCGAAGGTATTCATTGCACTCCGGGTAGTGATATTATTATTGCAGATACTCCTGATCAGTTTGTAGATGCCGTGGGATTGCTGATAAATGATCAGCAGAGATGCGGGGAAATTGGCAGGAATGCTCATGAGACCATCATGCAACACTACAGTAATACTGCATTAATAAACCGGCTTACGGCATTTTATCAGAATCTTTACAAGAATAATTAATTCAGGGTTCTTCGGGACAATACAGGGTAATTTTGTACATTTGCGCAAAACAGCGTTTCCATTGTATGAAACTATTAGTACTCCTTTCGCGTGTGCCGTGGCCGGTTGAAAAAGGCGATAAGCTCAGGGCTTTTCACCAGATTCGGTGTCTGTCGGAAGAGCATGAAATACATCTCTTTGCGCTGACCGACGATAAGGATAATACTGTTGCAAAGGAGAAGCTTACCAGCTATTGTGCCTCCATTACATTTGTGCAAAGAGAGTGGTTTTCTACGGGATGGAATGTTTTAAAGGCTTTTTTTAATGGAAAACCCCTTCAAACAGGGCTCTTTACAAGTAAAAAGGCTGCCAATGCACTGGTGGCACTTGTGCAAAAGATCGAACCTGATCATATTTATTGCCAGTTAATACGCTCTGCCGGCCTGGCTGAATCACTGGATATCCCTTCCACTGTCGATTATCAGGATGTGATGTCGGTAAATATGTTGCGTCGTAAAAAAGCCAGCCCCTGGTATCTGAAGCCCGTAATGGCAATAGAATACCGCAGGTTGATGAAATATGAATATGCCATATATCAACAATTCGACCATCACCTGATTATTACAGCGACAGATCGGGATTTGATGCCATTCGAAGAACGTGATAAGATAGAGATTATCCCCAATGGTGTTGATTACAATTATTTCTATCCGGTTGATGAGCCCCGGGATATCGATATTGTCTTCACCGGTAATATGGCTTATCCTCCTAATATTGATGCTTCAGAGTTCCTTGTTAATGATATCCTTCCACGGGTTAAAAAAGTAATTCCTGATGTAAGAGTGATGCTGGCGGGAGCTAATCCACATGCACGGGTACAAAATCTGGCTTCCCGCAATGTGCAGGTTACCGGATGGGTTGATGATATCAGGGAATGTTATTCACGATCAAGAGTATTTATTGCACCTATGCGTATTGGTACAGGGTTGCAAAACAAACTGCTTGAAGCGATGGCCATGAAAACCCCGTGTGTCACCACCCCGCTTGCCAATGATGCTCTGGGGGCTAAGCCTGGAAAGGAAATTCTTACTGCTGATAAACCTTCTGAGCTGGCAAAGCACTTAATATTTTTAATACAAAACCCGGAAAAGGCTTCTTTAATTGCAGCAGCAGGCTTTGATTTTGTGCGCGATCATTACAGCTGGGAGGAATCAGCACGGCAAATGTCGGCAATTATGCAAACATCCGGAAAACATTAATTTTTTAATCAGAACCTCAAAAAAATCTCAATATGGCTGTTCAAAAACCATCTATTCCCAAAGGGACACGCGATTTTTCGCCCGAAATTATGGTGAAAAGGAATTATATCTTTGATACAATTAGAAGTGTATTTGCTTTATATGGATATATGCCACTGGAGACTCCTGCCATGGAAACCCTGAATACACTCCTGGGGAAATATGGTGAAGAGGGCGACAAGCTACTTTTTAAAGTATTGAATTCGGGCGATTTTTTAAAGAAGACTCCCGATGAAAAACTTCTTGAGCGAAATATTAATGCCCTTTCAACTCAGCTTTGTGAAAAGGGATTGCGTTATGACCTGACAGTGCCCCTTGCACGTTTTGTTGTGCAATACCGCAATGATATTATTTTTCCTTTTAAGCGATACCAGATTCAACCTGTATGGCGTGCCGACAGGCCACAGAAAGGACGATACCGGGAGTTTTATCAGTGTGATGCTGATGTAGTAGGCAGTGATTCCCTGCTAAATGAAGTTGAACTGATCCAAATCATTGGTGACGTGTTTTCCCGTTTGAATATTCCGGTTACGGTAAAACTCAACAACCGGAAAATCCTTGCAGGTATCGCTGAGGTTATTGGTCAGGCTGATAAAATTGTGGATATTACTGTAGCCATTGATAAGCTTGATAAAATCGGCCTTGACAAGGTAAATGAAGAACTGGCGCTTAAAGGTATTCCAAAAGAAGCCATTGAAACCCTGCAGCCAATCATTCTGCTTGAAGGAACCAATGCCGAAAAACTGGATAAACTGAAAACTGTTTTGTCAGACACCGAAACAGGCCAGAAAGGCATTGAAGAGATAGAGACAATCCTGCAGTACCTTCTACAGCTGGGTAGTAATGTGGATACGGAACTCGACCTGACGCTGGCACGTGGATTGAACTATTATACTGGTGCAATAATAGAGGTTGCAGCAAAGGATGTAAAGATGGGAAGTATTACCGGTGGTGGCAGATATGATAACCTCACAGGTATTTTTGGCATGCCCGACACCAGTGGTGTAGGTATTTCTTTTGGTGCCGACCGCATCTATGATGTAATGGAGGAGTCAGGGTTATTCCCGGATCTTGCAGGAGCAACGACACAGTTGTTGTTCATAAATTTTGGCCCGGCAGAAGAGCAATATTGTCTGCCGCTTCTGGCACAGGCACGTAAAGCAGGCATAAATGCAGAGCTTTTCCCTGAAGCAGCAAAAATGAAGAAGCAAATGAATTATGCCAATAAAAAGCATATTCCTTTTGTGATCCTTGCAGGTGAAAATGAAATACAGGAACAAAACGTTACGTTGAAAAACATGAACGATGGTGAACAATATACTGTGCCCTTTGTTCAGGCGCTTGAATTAATAAAATCGTCATATGATTGATGTACCGGATAGTGATATACAGATAACACCGGAATCGGTAGGGAACCGACCCGCGGCAATGCTCTATTTTTATAATGATGCCTGTGCCCCATGTGTTGCCCTGAAACCAAGGATATTTTCTATGGTTAAAGATGCTTTTCCCAAAATCGAACAGTTTTATTATAATGCTGCGGTGCATCCGGAGTTGTGTGCAAAATACAATGTGTTCTCAAGTCCTGTGTTTATCTTCTTTTTTGAAGGAAAAGAGTTCTACAGGGGTAGTAATTATGTATCACTGGATGAATTACAGCAACGTATTGGCCGGTTGTATAATTTGATGTTCAGCTAAAGCGGGAGAAGCTATTTTTCAGCTTTGCGATGTGCCACGCCAAAATTTTCCGTGGAGATTTTAAAGGCGCTTGTTTCCCCTTCATCATTGATCTCTTTCTCAACGGTAACGGGTTTATTTGTTAACTTATGGTATTGAGTTATGCCATATTCAAGAACACTAAGCACGGAAACTTTTTTGTTGCTTTTATTCATATCTTTCGATAATCCGCTAATCATTTTTTCCGCCAGGGTTTTATTTTCTGTTCCCTGTTGCGCCTGAGCGGTTTCCATCTCTTCGCGCATTCTCAGGTAATCCATCATAAGGGTGTATTCATTTGACGGAGGCACGAATTGCTGTGCCTGATCTACCGGTAAAGGAACGGGCCGAAGTTTAGGCATAGGATATATTTGCTGCTCCATGGTAGGCGGTATTGTGCTTTCCGGGTCTGGTTCCGGCGAGGTGAAGTTGTTAACAACGCTCTCATAATGTACCAGCGTGGCTGTTGTGGGGCGCATGGCAATCTCCGGAGCTTCAGCAGACAAAATAAAGGGTTTTGTCTGAAGCATAGAAATCTGATCGTTGGATACTGTGCTTTGGGTGAATGGCTTGAATATCAATAACACTGCAATACAGGCCGCAGCAACGGAGGCGATGACACCAATCTTGCTGTAAAGCGGAATGATTGCAGTTTTTTTCAGGCTGTTTTTATCCGGGTAAATGATACCCTTTTCCTTAGGGAGTTTAATTTTTCCATAAAGAAGAAATTCTTCGTTAAACTCAGGATTTTCGTGTAAAAACTGTTCCAGGTTTACCTTTTCATCATCACGTAATGTGTCTTCATACCAAGCAATAAAGAAATCTTCATAGTTGCTACAATTAATTTTCCCTACCGGAGAGATAATAGGTCGCTTCAGTTTACCGGTAAAAGAATTATCAAGTCTGATTTGTTTTTCGGGGGGTAGAGATACCTTGTCAAATTCTTCGGCATCAACCTTAAGATCAGGGTTTTGTTCCAGAAACAATGCCACATCAGCTTCCTGTTCGGGGGAGAGATTTCCCTCGAAGAGATCCAGGAGCCATGCTTCATAATTGTTTCTGTTTATTTTCATTTTAAATAACGTTTTCGAGTTTGCCGATATAATTTCTTAAAGTTTTTCTTGCTCTGAAGATGTATACCTTTACCTGTGATTCGTTAAGATTTGTGATCTCTCCGATTTCCTGATAGGAATACCCTTCATAATCGCGGAGCATGATTACTGATTTTTGGATTTCCGGAAGGGTATGCAATGCCTGTTGAAGAATTTCACTCAGGTCGCTAAAGTCATTTTTTGCTCTCCCGGTCATTTCAGGTGTAAAGTCGGTAAGGATTTGTTTTTTATCTCTTCTGATATTGTCAATCATAAAATGATATGCAGTAGTAAAGAGATATGTTTTTGCCTTTTCTGCCTTTACATCACTAACCTTCTCCCATAATCTTGTGAACGCTTCCTGCACAATATCCTGCGCTTTATCATTATCACGGATATGTTTAACGATAAACCGGTAAACAGCGTCCGCATATTCATTAACACAGGTGTTGTATTGCAGTGTTGTCATAATTCATTCGATTCCGGAAGAGTGACGTAGTTACTTTCCCAAATGTTACAACAATGCGAAGAAAAAAAAGGTTTAGTCCATTTTTAGCACAGCCAGAAAAGCGCTCTGGGGCACTTCAACATTCCCTACCTGTCGCATACGTTTTTTTCCTTTTTTTTGTTTTTCAAGGAGTTTGCGTTTACGGGTAATATCCCCGCCATAACATTTGGCTGTGACATCTTTACGAACAGCTTTCACTGTTTCACGGGCAATAATTTTGGCGCCGATTGCGGCTTGTATGGCAATATCGAATTGTTGTCGTGGAATAAGTTCTTTGAGTTTCAGGCAAATTTTCTTACCAAAAGTATAGGCATGGTCAAAATGGATCAGAGCGGAAAGGGCATCCACCATTTCACCGTTGAGCAGGATGTCAAGACGGATTAATTTTGCGGGTTTATAATCCGTGACGAAATAGTCGAATGATGCATAACCTTTGGAAATGCTTTTAAGGCGGTCGTAGAAGTCAAAAACGATTTCTCCAAGCGGCATCTCAAAGGTGATTTCCACTCTGTCGTCAGTTAGATACACTTGATTTTTGAGTGTTCCTCTTTTGTCGATACACAGTTTCATAATAGGGCCGACAAACTCAGCCTGTGAGATTATCTGTGCTTTGATATAGGGTTCCTCGATGTGGTCAAGGTGGTTTGCATCGGGTAACCCGCTGGGGTTGTGTACATCAATTTCCTCTCCGGTAGTTGTAAAGGCCTTGTAATTTACGTTGGGTACCGTGGTAATAACGTCCATATCGAACTCTCTGTCAAGGCGTTCCTGGACTATTTCCATGTGCAGGAGCCCCAGGAATCCACAGCGGAAGCCAAAGCCAAGGGCTGCCGAGGATTCAGGTTCGAAAAACAGTGATGCATCGTTAAGCTGCAGCTTTTCCAGTGAGGCCCGCAGCTCTTCATACTCATCAGCATCCACCGGGTAGACACCGGCAAAAACCATGGGCTTGACATTTTCAAAGCCGTCAATAGCCTTTTCGCATGGAGCGTTTGTGTGTGTTAACGTGTCACCAACCTTTACTTCTTTGGCGCTTTTAATACCGGAGATGATATATCCTACATTCCCGGCGCTAAGTTCTTTGGCCGGTTGTTGTTTTAATTTCAGAACACCAATTTCATCGGCATCGTATTCTTTTCCTGTATTAACAAATTTCACCTTATCACCTTTTTTAATGGTTCCGTTCATAATGCGGAAATAAGCGATAATACCTCTGAAAGAGTTAAAAACGGAATCAAAAATCAAAGCCTGTAAAGGTGCGTTGGCGTTTCCTTCAGGTGGAGGGATGCGGTCGATGATTGCCAGCAGAACTTCTTCCACTCCAACGCCGGTTTTGGCACTGGTACGAATAATATCATCCTGATCACAACCCAGCAGGTCAACGATCTGGTCTTCCACAACCTCTGGCATGGCATTGTCCATGTCAATTTTATTCATCACAGGAATAATCTCCAGATCGTGGTCAATAGCCTGATAAAGGTTCGAAATGGTTTGTGCCTGAATGCCCTGCGTGGAATCTACCACCAGCAAAGCTCCTTCACATGCAGCAATGGATCGTGAAACCTCATAGCTGAAATCCACATGCCCGGGAGTATCAATAAGATTAAGGATATATTCTACACCCTGGTAGGAAAACAGCATCTGAATGGCATGACTCTTTATGGTAATTCCCCGTTCACGCTCCAGGTCCATATTATCAAGGGTCTGTGCCTGCAATTCTCTCTCTGAGATCGTATTGGTTTTTTCCAGTAAACGATCTGCCAACGTACTCTTCCCATGGTCAATATGGGCGATAATACAGAAATTTCTTATGTTCTTCATGCTGATGCAAAGATACGATATTTTACATTGAAACAAGAATACATTATTCGTGTTGGATAGATTGTTAACTGTATGTTAAGACCGAAAACGTTTGCATATATTTTTTCTCTAAATCATTAAAAATGAATAGATAAAATCACCATATTTGTGAAGCAAATCAGACGATTGGTAAACAAACGGATAGTTTACGGGTTATGCTTTTAAAAACAGCGAATTAAAATACCCTATTTAAAGAAAGAATTATGGCAAAAATTAAAATTGCAATTAACGGATTCGGACGTATAGGCCGTAACGTTTTTAAGATCGCGCTTGAGCGTGACAACATGGAAGTAATAGGTATCAACGACCTTACAGATAATAAAACTCTGGCACACCTGCTAAAATACGATAGTACTCAGGGCCGTTTCAACGGTTCCATCGACTATAATGAAGAAGGTATCATCGTAAACGGTACACTCGTTCCTGTGCATGCAGAACGCGCACCTATCAATATCAAATGGGGCGTTGATCCTGATGTAGTTATTGAATCAACCGGTGTTTTCCGTGCGAAAGAATCGGCTAAAGGAGGTTATGGTGACCACCTAAAGAACGGTGCCAAAAAGGTTATCCTTACCGTTCCTGCCAAAGATACAATCGACCGTACTATTGTCCTTGGTGTGAACGATGCAGACCTCCAGCCGGAGGATGAAACTGTATCCAATGCTTCATGTACAACCAACTGTCTCGCTCCTGTAGCAAAAGTTCTCCAGGATACTTTCGGTATCGAGAATGGTTTTATGACTACCATCC
>CAZQNY010000089.1:0-13334 GCA_964594665.1 uncultured Bacteroidales bacterium | reverse complement strand
ATATTGCTTTCTGCAGGGATCGTTCCAAAATCTGCAGTGGCATTGGTGATTGTTACAAATGCATCTGAAGATGTAAGTTCCACGATAATATTATTACCATCATCACTACCTACATTTTTCATTGTTACGTCGAGAGTGATCATTTCGTCATAGTCAACCTGTCCATTGGCATTACCATCAACAACAGTAAAATCATCTTCAAGGATATATGCACCATCAGGAGGTATAACCTGTACTTTTTGTTCGTACCGGAAATAGTTTTGTTTTGTGATAACAAGATCCACGTAAATACCGGGTAGCTGAGGTTCGATAGCTACTTCAACAGGTTCACCGGTACCAATAGCGGTACCCAGGATAACACCATCATAGGATATGGCAATCAGAGCCCCTTCGTCGGCAGTTACTTCATAAGTGTCAAGGCCGCTAAGCAGAACAGGGTTGTGCGCAATAGTAAGATCCTGCGGAACTTCAGTATATACCGTAAGGAAAGCATCACCATGATGGTGGAAAAGGTTATATGTTACCTCTTTGTTATTGGAATTATAAGGCCATCCACTCTGCTGGAGGAAATATTTACCACCTGCATTACCGAATGCGGGAAGGATACCACGGGGTTCAGGAGTAGATCCATAGGCGGGCATAAAATCGGGCCACATATTATCGTAGAGACCCCAGACATAGGTGTCGTTAACAAAAGAATACGATACCTCCGAAGCAGCAATCAGTCCCAGTGCACCGTATCCGGAGCGATGGAATTTTTCTGTAAAGCATTCTGAGCTGGCATTATACTTACCGGTAAGGCAGTTGATGGAAAACACAAAAGTGAGGTCCGTATTTGTCAGAGAACCAATATTATTACTTGAAAATCCGGGCTCCCCCCAGCCTTGTTCATAACCGTGATCACGGTGCTGAAGCATAAAGGCTCCGTCGTTAATGGCATTTACAACCTGTGAAGCGCTACCACCGGTCCATCCTCCAAGTTCTGCCGGAGTAGCAGGTATATATCCCAGTCCATTGGGGCCGAAATAGCTTGTAACGGTGTATGTGTTTGTCGCTGTTGACCAGGGGTCATTACTTGGGTTTCCATCGTATACTGCGTTAATACGAACGGGGTCTTTACCGAGTTCATTTTTCCAGAAACCGCCAACTGTTTCGGAGCAAATCTGGAACCAGCGTTCTGTTTGCCAGCCTAATGCAGTGATGGGGTGGTTGTAAAAATCTTCTGCTACCGGAGGATCCATCTCATAGTTGATGAATTTCATAATCATGGTTTGCAATTCACCGGCATTACGTGCTGTGATACGTGCAAAGATCATATCCGGCATATCATTTCCGGTAACATCAGCATAAATGTTATCCGACACACAGTATCCGTCCCAGATAGGCGAAGTGATCGAGTTTGTTGCGCTTGATCCGTAATCACCAAGCAGTAGAACTGCTGCGGGTTTAATGTCCCAGTTGGCGTAAATATCGTCAAAATAATCTTCAAGTACGGATGCAGTATTGGCGCCAATTTCGTCGAGGGTTACTACATGAGTGAGGATACCCTGTTTGGTACGAAAACGGCGGATTGTGTCAGCCCAGGATGTGAATTCGCTATTTGTAGGAGATACAATAAGATATTCACATCCGGTAAGATCCTTTGCATTTCCATTATAACGTTTGTTGTAATCTATTTTTGGAAGATCAGAATAGTTTAGCAGAACATCACTGAGAATAGGATCCCAGTAGCGGCTGCGATATGATTCATCACCATAATTATTATTGCCCCCTTCGATAGTGATCTCAAACTGAATATCACGGTAGATTACCAATTGCTTTGTAACAGGGTTATACTGGAAAGGTGTAACGCCGGCGATCACAGCATCAACGCCACGGATAGATGTTGGCTGGGATAATGATACCGGATTTTCAGGGTAGAAAGCATCCTGTTGGTATATATTATTGTTTTTTTCGTAAACAAGAGGTTTTTTTTCGTCATCCCAGGGGATTTCCGGAGATGGTGCGATTTCAATATTCTCAATAATCTCTTTTCTTGATGAGATTATATTTACCGATGCCACTGCTCCCTGCGGGATAGCAACATAACGGCCGGAACCCGGAAGGTTTGGTGCTCCTTTTTCATTGGGCAGGAACTCGCCGGGCAGGGAAATGGACTTCATTGTAGCATCACCCACTGCGATATCTGTAAACGAAATATCAGTGAGCGAATAGTTTATGGTTTTTGTATTTGCTTTTGACGAAATAAGCGTATAGCCATTATCTCCCCAGGCATCCTGAAAGTGAATCTGATCCTGTGCTTTCAGTGGTGTTAATTGAATTACAAATAATGCCAGAATAAGCATTATTGACTTCGTGTAGACTTGTCTCATAGTGTGTATTTTAGAAAATTTAATCCGGTGGCAAAAATAGTGCATTTAACATACTATTAACATAGAAACAAAAAAGTGTATGAGGGTTGCATGAAAAATGATTTTTGTGGAAGATTTTTCAATTGTGTACATTTGCTATAAAACAATTGGTCATGAAGGATCCCCTGAATTATTTTTATGAAAAATATCCCTATGATGGAACAACAATAGATCGGTATGAGTCAGGATGTTGCTATGTTGCTGTTATGCTAAAAAGCGGGCGTGTTGGTGTTTGTGCTACATTACAGGATCCTCCCCGGGGGGTAGATCCTTTTACCCTGGAGCCGGATTTAACGAACATTCACCACAGAATGATTTATAATGCATGGCTCAATGCGACAATTAACAAGGATTGGCCTGCAGATGGGGCGGATGATATTTTTGATGTTATTCCCTTTAAGGAGAAACAACGTAATGTTATGGTGGGTTTTTTCCGGCCATTGGTGAAACGTTTTGATGAGGCAGGTGCTCAGGTAAAAGTCTTTGACCGTGCGGTGGATCATCCCCGGCTGGAGCCTATGGAGAACCTGCAGCAGGCGGTTCATGAGGCTGAACAAATCGTTTTAACGAGCACTACAATTTTTAACGGGACCTTTTTTCAGGTTTTATCGGAAAATGTTAATGCTGTTCCGGTTTATTTGCTGGGGCCTTCAACTCTGCTGCACGACCATATGTTCTCCTATCCCGGAGTGCAGGGTTTATTTGGAATGGATTTCACTGATTTTGATGATCGTATTGCCGATATTATTGGCAACGACGGTGGAACCCGTGATTTTAATATCTTTGCCACCAAAATTTACCGGAAGAAATAAAAAAGCTGATTATGATTGATGCAATACGAGAGCATCTGAGTACAAAAGTTGTGGGAATCGCCGGTGTTGGAGGGTTAGGCTCTAATTGCGCTGTTGCCCTTGCCCGAACAGGTGTTGGGAAAATCATTATTGCGGATTTTGATATGGTGTCGCGGTCAAATTTGAACCGGCAATATTATTTTGAAGATCAGATAGGGATTCCCAAGGTAAAAGCTTTAAAAATGAATATCTTTCGTATTGATCCGCATATTCGTGTTTCAGTGTATAAAGAGAAAGTTTCATCGGAGAATATTGAGGAGTTTTATTCCGGTGTTGATGTTTTGGTAGAGGCTATGGATCAGGATTTTGAAAAACGTCAGTTTATCGAATCCGCATTGGATTTATGGCCCGAAAGACCTTTGGTTGCCGGAAACGGAATGGCAGGATGGGGTATGAACGATTCACTTAAAACAATGAATTACGGCAATTTGTATATCTGTGGCGATGCGGTCTCCGCAGTTTCCGAAAATGCTCCTCCTCTGGCACCCAGGGTTACAATTGTTGCCAGTATGCAGGCAAATGTCGTTCTTGACCTTCTTATGAAGGATTTTGATATAAATACTTATATTATCTGATATGAAAATTATTCTAAATAACAGAGAAGAAACACTGGATGCTTCCGTATTAACAATTCAGGATTTACTTCATATTAAAAATTTCACCTTCAAAATGCTGGTTATCAAGGTAAATGACAAGCTTGTTAAGAAGATTGATTATGGTGAAAAACAGATATTTGATGGTGACAAGGTACAGGTTTTACACCTTGTCAGTGGCGGATGATTATTTTTCCAGATATTCCAGTAAGTCGGCTACTACAAAAGTACTTCCCCCGATGAAAATCATATCTTTTTGATCTGCCTTTTTCTGTGCATTCAGAAAAGCATCTTTCACCGTGCCAAAAGCAGAGATTTCGGCCAGACCGTTCTTTCGGGCTATTTCAGCCAGTTTGTTTTCATCCATACTTCTTGGAATATTCGCTTTGCAGATGTAATAGCCGGCATCTTTCGGGAATAATTTTAAGATCTCTCCTGCATTTTTATCATTAACGACGCCCATAACAATATGTAGTTTGCTATAGGTTTGCTGTTTTATCATTTCCAACACAGATTCCAGTCCTTCTTTGTTGTGACCTGTATCGCAGATAGTTAAAGGGTTTTTTCCAAGGATCTGCCATCTGCCCCGGAGGTTTGTGTTTTCAATTACTTTCTGCATCCCATGCCGGATAGAGGTCGTGCTAACAGGGAAATTTGTATTCTGAAGCATGACCATTGCTGCCAGCGCGGTAACGATATTCTCTTTCTGATATAATCCTGTTAGTGCACTGTTAATGTTTTCAGGTACCTTGGTGTGACTGCTGTGGATTCTGAGTTTTCTATAATAGTTATAGTTTTCAGATTCGATAATTCCTTCATCTGAGGTATGAATATGTTCATCGGCAAATAGGATGGGTGCCTTTTGTGTATTTGCCGCAGAGGTAAACACAGGAGCCGTATCTGTTTGTGTTTTGCCAATAATAACAGGAACGTTTGCTTTAATGATCCCTGCTTTTTCTTTTGCGATTTTTTCAATGGTATCGCCAAGAAACTGCTGATGATCGTGACCGATATTCGTAATCACGGAAATTACGGGTTTTACAACATTTGTGGAATCAAGTCTTCCGCCCATTCCGGTTTCAAATACGGCAATATTTACCTTTTGTTGGTGGAAATAATCCAGTGCCATGGCAAAGGTGAGTTCAAAAAACGAAGGTTTTATTGCCTGAAAGGTGTTTTTGTAATTTTCAACAAACTCAATAACTTTTTCCTTAGGAATTTTCGCACCATTAATGGTTATTCTTTCGCGAAAATCAGTAAGGTGTGGAGAAGTATAAAGTCCTGTTTTGTATCCTTGTTCCATTAGCGCGGATGCTAACATATGTGATACGGAGCCTTTCCCGTTGGTTCCGGCAACATGTATTGCAGGGATTTCATTTTCAGGGTTTTCCAGCATTTTGCATAATTCCAGTGTGTTGTTGAGGTCGGCTTTATAAGCTGCAGCACCTGTGCGTTGATACATTGGCAGCTGGGCGTACAGAAAATCCAGTATTTCCTGATAGTTTTTTCCGTTCATATCCGGGTAATTTGAGAGGGCAAAGGTAAAAAAAAGAGGTAACAGAATAATCTGATACCTCTCTATATGCGAATGAAATTTTATTAATTCAGTCGTATGAAGTTGTATGTTATTGTACCTCTTTGCACTTCGGGTGCGTCGGGTTTTGGCGAGAAGCGGGCTCTTTTTGCTGCTGACTCAGCTTCGCGCCACAGCTTTTGATCTGTAATGCTTGTACCTCTGGCGCCTGCTTCTGCAGAGATCACAAAACCTTGCCTGTCGACCCTGATGGTAACAACAACTTTTCCCTGATCTTCGGAATTGTAAGTTGGTTTTGGGAGCGCTTTTGCACTTCTTCCTCCAAGGTCGAAAGAGATACCGTTTCCCATGCCTCCCAGTCCTTCGTAGTTCCCGGAGTCTTCGGTTCCGTTTTCTTTTCCCTGATCTCCGGGGTACAAAGTATTGCCCTCATTGCCCCCTTGTTCCGAATCTGTTTTTTTGCCTTTATAAAGTGCGTTGGGGTTGAGCACTGGTTTTGGTGGCTCCGGATTTTCCACAACTGTTTTTTCCTCCGCAACCTCTGTTGACTCTTCAACAGGCTCTTCAACAGGCTCCTCAACAGTTTCTTCGATAAAAGGAGTGTCGTCAGCATCGTTTGTTACAACCTGTTCTTCCACCGTGGGTGTTTCATCCATAACCGGAGGAGGTGTATCTTCTTCCATGGGAGCCGGCGTTTCCTGTTGATTGTTTCCGCTACCTGTTTCGGAGAATCCCAGATCTACTTCAACACCTTCTTCGCCGGGCAGCGGCAATGGTGTTGAAAAGCCAAAGAAGAACAGCAAAATAAGCACAATCAGATGCACGACTGTGGTTCCCAGAATACCTTTTATTTTATCGCTGTTCAGCGTCATTATTTGCGGGGTTTTGTTGCAAGAATTATTTTGTGTTTGGCGTCATACAGACGGTTGACTTCATTAACAGCATCAATAACATCCACAAGCGCCTGTATTTCAACTGATTTTTCTGCTCTAACAACTACAGAGCTTTCCAGCTCATTTCGCAGCACATTGGCAAGGCCGTCGACCATGGTATTTTTATCTACGGGAACACCATCTACAAAGTACGACAGGTCCTTGTCGATGTAAACGGTCACCGTAGCGGGTTTAGCCATGGTTTTACTGTTGCTGGAAGGCAGCAAAAGTTTTACGGCATTGGGGGCCACAAGTGTAGAGGTAAGCATAAAGAATATGAGCAACAGGAATACCAAATCCGACATGGAAGACATGTTGAACTCGACCCGTTTTTTATTTCTCACGCGTAAAGCCATAATAGTTTTTTTTTATGCTGCAGGTTCATAAAGAACATCCATAAATTCTGTGGCACGGGCTTCGAGCAGGAAGACCATTTTTTCAATTCTTGCCACCAGGATGTTATAAAGTATATAGCCAATGATACCCACAATAAGACCACCAACAGTAGTGACCATTGCCTGATAGATACCTGCTGAGAGCAATCCGATATCAATGTTGTTTCCGGCCATAGACATATCGTAGAACGCTCTGACCATACCAATTACTGTGCCCAGGAAACCGATCATGGGAGCAATACTGGCGATAGTTGCCAGTGTGGCGACATTTTTTTCCAGTCGCGCCACTTCAAGGTTTCCCACATTCTCAATGGCTGCATTAATATCTGAAAGGGGTTTTCCGATTCTGGAGATTCCTTTCTGGATCATCCTTGCAATGGGTGTATTTGTTGTTTTACACATATCGATTGCTGATTCAAGCCGGCCATTATGCATGAAATCACGAATATTGTTCATGAAATTTTTATCTTCTTTGGTGGCACGGCGTATCATGAGAAAGCGTTCGATAAAGATATACACTGCAATAACGGACATGAGAGCCAAAACTGCCATGATCCATCCTCCGCGTTGGGCTAATTCCCATACCGACATGGTTATTTCTCCCGCTTCTTCTGTAACAGCCGCCTCAGAGGCTGCCTGAGCCAGTGTTTCTGCTCCCTGGCCAAAGGCTAAAATGATGTTATTAAGCATATAGATTATTTTTTATGCTAAATTAATACTCCTGGTTGATTTCTGATTCCTTAACACTGTTTTTTAATAACAGTTCTTTGTTAATAGTAACTTTTTTTTATCCGGTTTAGTATAGCATGGTAACGATTTATGACTGCCAGATAACTCCTCCACAGCTATCCTTGTTGGCTCCTGTCACTGAAGCAAGGACATTATTCTGATTTTCCAGGCGCAGCAAACCCAGATATGCAAAGACAACCGCTTCCTTATAGTCGATTATTATTCTTTCCGGAAGAATAAGCTTTTTCGTGGTTTTTGATTTTATGCGATCAATCAGATTGGTGTTGCAGGCCCCGCCTCCGGTAACAAGCACAGTATCTCCTTTTTCACGACTGATTGTAAAGGCAATCTGGGTGGCAATATGCTCTGTGAAGGTTGCCAAAAGGTCGTTACTGTTAGTGATATTTATAATCATTGGCAGGATATTCCCTTCAACCCATTCGCGTCCCAGCGATTTTGGGAAGGGCTTTTTATAAAAAGGCAGATGATTCAGCGCGGCAAGCAAACCGGGAAGAGTTTTCCCTTGTTTGGCCATAACTCCATCTTTGTCGAAGATTTTCCCTTCTTTCTGCGAAAGCATATTTAAAATGAAATTGCAAACACATATATCGCCGGCAATTCTTTTTCCCTCTTTGTTGAAAGAGATATTTGCAAAACCTCCCAGGTTAAGGCAAAGGTCATAGTCGCTGAAAAGATCTTTGTCGCCAACAGGAACCAATGGAGCTCCCTGCCCCTGAAGTGCGATATCCATCGACCTGAAATCGTTTATGACCGGGACACCTGCCTCGGCGGCTATTGCTGCACCGTGCCCAATTTGTGCGGAATACCCTTTTGTCGGGTTATGAAATATGGTGTGCCCGTGGGAGGCAATTGCATCGGGGCTGACTTTTGTGTCTGAAAGAAAGGCTCTGATGCATCTCCCGATATAATGGCCATATTCACGATCGAAAGAGCAAAAGCTTTCCGCGTCTTTTGAATGGATTGTTTTTAAGGACTCCGATATATCATCAGGATAGGATATGGTTTCAGCTTTTTCAACTTCGTAGTGCCAGCTGTTTTTTTTCTTTATAAAACGACAAAGAACGAGGTCCAGTCCGTCCAAGGATGTTCCTGACATTACCCCAACGATACTATAGTGCTTTTTTTCAGTCATTATACTATGTCCTTTAGTTTTTCCAGACTGATACCCCTGGATCCTTTGATAAGGATAGTATATCCTTCTAAAGGTTTTTTTGCCAAATATTTACGACAATGTTCAACATCCGTGAAGGCGATAAATTTATCTTGATTATTTACTTTTGAGAATTTTTTTCCAACAAGAAATATTTTCTTAAGATTCAGTGTTTCGAGCATTTTCAGGATGGTGAGGTGTTCGATTTCTGATTTTTCTCCAAGCTCGAGCATATCACCGAGTATTACCGCTTTTTGCTGCCCTACTGATTTACTGAAAGCCAATAAAGCATTTGCCATGCTTGTGGGGTTTGCATTATAAGCATCCAAAATAATAACATTCATGGATGTTTGTAAAATCTGCGATCGGTTATTCTGTGGAATATATGCTTCAATTGCCTCAGCAATTTGATTACAATTTATGTTAAAGTGAATACCCACGGCTGTTGCAGCCAAAATATTGCTGAGGTTGTATTCTCCAAACAGGTGAGTGTTAATTTCAACGTTAAATGTTTCCGGTGAGGCATCTCCACTGATTATATTCACGTTCATTGCCGGACATGCCGAAATGATTTTTCCCGACAGCAGACCTGAGCCATCTCCATAAGTATAGGCTTTTGGGTAATCTTTATAGGTATGAAGCCATTTTTCCTTTTCAGGGAAGAAAAGAGTTCCGTTTTTATGGATAATATGATCGAAGAGAGCTTTTTTTGTATTGTAAACACCGTTTTCGTCGCCAAAACCTTCCAGATGTGCTTTTCCAATATTCGTTATTATTCCTGCATCAGGATCAGCAATACGGCAGAGGTCTGCTATTTCGCCGGGGTGACTGGCTCCCATTTCAACGATAAGAATTTCATCTCCTGCAGTGGCATTCAGCAGGGTCAGAGGTACTCCAATGTGGTTATTGAGGTTTCCCTGTGTTGCGTACACATTATATTTTTTGCTTAAAACGGCATTGAGTAACTCTTTAGTGGTTGTTTTTCCGTTGGTTCCGGTTATACCGATTACTTTTGCTGGCAGATGCCTTCGGTGTTCCGCTGCCAGTTGCTGTAAAGCCAGCAGGCTGCTTTTGCGTCGTATTGTTTTATGTGGTGGCGTATCCGTATTTTCATCTGTAACAACATAGTCCGCACCTTTTTCAAGCGCCTGGGCAGCAAAGTGATTTCCGTTAAAATTTTCACCTTTCAGTGCGAAAAAAATACTTCCTTTTCTGATTTTTCTGGTATCCGTATCCACAATGGGATTTTTCAAAAACAGCTGGTATAGTTCTTTTGTGAGCATGGTTAAAACTACAAAAAAAAGGCATCTGCCGAAGCGATGCCTTTAGAAATATTTTAAAGAATTTTATTACTGTTTTACCTGACTACCCACACGATCCATAGCACAACGGAAGCCAATGAAGTTTGTAGCTTCTTTTTCATCCAGGAAGCGGCGAACAGAAGGGGAGAGGTAGTAAGCAGGATCTTTCCAGCTACCACCTTTAAATACGCGTGTATGATCACTTACCAGTGAACGGTCGCCATAAGCATACATTTGTTGAGTTGTGTTACTGGCATCCTGAGGTTGTGAAGACCAGTCCACACCAACCTGCGACTGGAAGTCACCATCAAGATAGTTGATGTTATCTGATTTACGATAGTTTCTGCGTGTCAGACTTTCTTCGACAGTAACATCACGATATTTGATGCGTCCCATGGAATCTTTTTCCACCAGAAATCCTTCTTCATCGGTTTCTTTTGTTTGGAAGACATTACCACGGAAAGGGTTCAGGTCTTCGATATCCTCGAAAGAACTCGGACGATAAACATCCATAACCCACTCAGCAACGTTACCGGCCATGTTATACAAGCCATAGTCGTTAGGCCAGTAGGAGCCTACCTGAGCCGGGATCATAGCACCGTCGTTAAGGTTACCTGCAACACCCATATAGTCACCACGGGCGCGTTTGAAGTTAGCAATAAAGCTACCATTATATTTTTTATCGTCAGTACGAACAAGATTGCCGTTCCAGGGGTATATTCTGCGTTCTACAACACGGTTGTAGAGGGTGTTACCAATAAGACCGAGGGCAGCATATTCCCATTCAGCTTCTGTGGGCAGGCGGTATTTGGGTAAGAGGATACCGTCTTCCCAGCGCACCTGGCGCTCGCCATCCTCACTGCTGAGATCCGGGAGGTTAGTGTTTACAATTCCCTGATACTGTCCGGCGAGGTATGCTTCGGTGTTGAAGTTATTCTGGTTAGCCTGACCGGGGTCGGGGTCAAGAATACCTTCTTTTATAAGAATCATCTCGTTGACGCGGTCTGTTCTCCAGGTACAATAGTTCATAGCCTGCACCCAGTCGACTCCCACAACAGGATAATTTCTGTATGCCGGATGGCGGAGGTAGTTTTCAACAAGGGGCTCATTATAGCCCAGTTTTTCACGCCATACCAGGGTATCTACATAGGCATCTTTTACAATCTGGGGGAAGTCCTGGCCAAATATTCTTCCGAGCCAGTGAAGGTATTCCAGGTAATCAACGTTGGAAACCTCTGTTTCATCCATATAAAAAGAGGAGATTGTGACCCTTCTGGGGCTGTTATCATATTCTCCAAGCACATTTTCCTGTGTGTTGCCCATAACAAAAGTACCACCTTCAATAAATACAAGGCCGGGGCCAGTGACTTGTTCACGGAAGTCGGTTTGTACTTCAAAACCACCCATTTCAGGGTCATTGTATGCCCATCCGGTTGTTTTTGAATAGCTACCGCCACCTTTATTACAGGCAGTAAACATTAATCCGGCTCCCAGTAATACGGCGAATACCAATAGGTTTTTTCTTACGATCATTGTTTCTGTTATGCTTTTGATTTATACTTCTAACTAAAATGCAGGTGAATTTATTGTTCTGAGTGTCCTGCGATTATCTCTTTCTATACAAAATTCCCATGCAAATGAAACCTCATGAGCACCTCCTGAAGCATTGGATAGCTCGCTTAACGTAATATCGTAGCTATATCCAACTTTCCAGTTGTTATGTTTAAAACCGAGCAAAACAATTGCTGCATCAGCATTTTCAAAGTTGTGTCTCAGCCATGCACCACCCACAAACGGGAAGTAATCAAGGTAGCAACCTACATTTAGTTGGTGAAATTTTCCCTGTTGCTGAAATAGTAAGTTAGGTGATATGACAATTGTTTCATTGTGGTCGTTTGTTCCTACGTTCAAATTCACTCCTCCATGTACCGTCATTTTCATTTGAAGCTGACTGTCGGTGAGGTTATAAAAGCCATTATCCGGTGAAGTAAGGTGATTTGCAGCAAACCCTCCGTAATATTTTCCTTTGTAGCTAAAAAACAATCCGGCGCTGAAATCAACATAGCCCATTGAAAGGCTTGGTGGTGGTGTCTCCAGTGTTGTTGAGCCAATAGTACCACTCACCGGGTCGATCATATCACCAAAAACCAATTGCTCCCAGTTGAGTTTTGTTTGAATATAGGTGGCCTGAAAACCAGCATTCAGGAACATTTCTCTGCCGAGTTGAAGATGATAGCTGTATAACCCGCTAACGGTTGTAGTTTTAAGTGCTCCATCGCCCATATTATCACTGTTAAACATTATGCCGTAACCACTGTTTATTTTATCCAGCGATTGGTCGAAAGCCGCATTGTAATTTACAAAGTGGCCATTTAGCGAAGGCCACTGATTGCGGTAGTTCAGTGTTAGTCGTCCGCACCAGGTAGTACCGGTAAGTGCTGGATTCAGATACATAGGACTTGCATAGAACTGCGAGAATGATGCGTCCTGCCCTCTGGACATAAAGGTTAAGGTGAATAGAATGGTGATTATTGTAATAACTCTTTTCATATGGAATGACCCTAATTTTCGGCTAACAATAATACGAAACTTTTTTTTAAAACGATTTAAAAACTTTATTATTCTCCAAAATTACAATATTTGTAATGCATAACCGTTTAATTTTGGCACAATATTTTTAATAGCACATACGAAATAAAGATGAATAGATATATCCTGATTATCGTCCTTTTCTCACTGTTTTCAATGACTGCAGCAGCTCAGGTTTATGAGACTAATATTCAATGGTTACCGGCAGTAGAGACTCAATACTCTGATCAAAGTACGGTGAAATTATTATCCTTTGAAGGAGCTGTTTCGCATTCCGATTATGGTGCTCTTCCTGCTTTTTATCATCGTTTTCCGGCACCGGAAAAATATGATGGCTTCGGTGTGGAAATTATTCTTGAGGACATGGTTTTTGAGCCTCTGCCTGAATCTGAGTGGTCTGCCAGAGATCTTTCTCTTGCAGGAAATGAGGTTTTTGTGCAATCCGGTTTTCGGGCTGATAAGAATATTTCATGGCTTTATCTTGTTCCAATACGTTATAATGATCTGGCGCAGGCCTGGGAACGAGTTGTTTCTTTTAATGTTGTATTAAAGAAAGGTGACAGGTTGCCTGCAGCAACAAAGTTGGTAAAATCTTTTGCCGATAATTCGGTTTTAGCCAATGGCAACTGGTACAAGGTTTTTGTTGCAGAAAGTGGTATGTACCAGCTTTCGAAGTCTGATCTCGAAAGCCTGGGAATTCCTGTGGAGTCGATTGATCCTTCTACGTTGAAAATTTATGGCAATGGAGCAGGGATTGTCCCGGAGAATACCAGCGATGCACGTATTGATGACCTAGGTGAGATTGCGATTCATGTATCAGGTGAAAAT
>CAZQNY010000088.1:0-13344 GCA_964594665.1 uncultured Bacteroidales bacterium | reverse complement strand
CTCAAAGCAGTCCCATTCCAGATCATATTTTCGTACTTTTGATAAAAAGATTTAACATGCACGTGAAACTATAGGTGGATACAAAGCCTGCAATAAAGTGGGACGCTTCTGTATTGTTGCTATACCAGCACTACCGGCGCGGCATGCAAACCGATGAGGGACTGAGCTTCGAATCCGGAGCAAACATCCAACTTACAGATGGACTTTCTGCCTGTATTTGGAATAGTACTGCGCTAGATAACTCTTTTAAAGTGATTGAATTCCATGTAACCCAGGCACATAAAAGACTCTCTGTTTGTCTGCTGCATTATTACTGTCCGCTATATTGGGGGATATCCAATAATTATTATACTGCAAAGGCGGAAAGACGCAAGGACGTCTCCGTGTCTTAACGGCTTCGCGGTATTATTTAAACATATTTATCAAAAGTACGGCAGCGACCAGATTCTTGGGATCTAATCACAACTAAATCAATATTTTATATCCATTATTTACATTTCCATATTAATATTGAATGTGAAATGTGAAAGTTTGAATATTGATTGAAAAAATCACCGTGACCCAACTTTATCCCCTGATCCCTTATTTATCAGAATGCAAAATTTTGGATATTGAAATAAAAAAGCCCTCATAACGAGGGCTTTTTTTGTGAGCGAAAGACGGGACTCGGACCCGCGACCCCAACCTTGGCAAGGTTGTGCTCTACCAACTGAGCTACTTTCGCATTTGGTACCCGGAGTGGGACTTGAACCCACACGACCGCAATGGTCAAAGGATTTTAAGTCCTTCGTGTCTACCAATTCCACCATCCGGGCGTACCAGTTTATTTCAAAAAAAGGACCCCCTGCTGAGGAGATCCTTTGAGCGAAAGACGGGACTCGGACCCGCGACCCCAACCTTGGCAAGGTTGTGCTCTACCAACTGAGCTACTTTCGCATTGCGTTTGGGATTGCAAATATAAGACGTTTTTTTATTTCTGCGCAAATTTCAGCAAAAAAAACTATCATTTTTTTATTCTATTCTGAATATCAAATGAATATACCTATCCCAAACTTAAAAAATAAGCTTATAGCCCACTCCGCGAACATTGATAATCTCAATATTCTTATCCTGGCTGAGGTATTTGCGAAGTTTTGTAATAAAAACATCCATGCTGCGGGCATTAAAGACCGTATCATCACCCCACAACCGGATCAACACTTCACTACGATTCAACACACTATTTCGGTATTTCCATAACTCCTGCAGCAGGGCACATTCCCGGTAGGTGAGTTTTTTTGTTCTACCACCACCTGTAAGTGTCTGGCTCCGGCAATCAAGAAGATACTCCCCGATGGTCAGTGTGTCGGGGGCATCGGCTTCAGGTTCATTTTCAGGGCAACGACCCAGAATGGCTTTCATCCTTGCCAAAAGTTCCTCTACACTAAAAGGCTTTCGTACATAATCATCGGCACCACTTTCAAAGCCTTCCAGCACATCCTGCACCTGACTCTTCGCGGTAAGGAAGATTATGGGTATCGTGCTATTACCTGTACGTATACGTTTTGCCAGTTCAAAGCCATCCATCCCGGGCATCATCACATCAAGAACACATATATCAAAACTGTTGTTGGAATATGCCCTCCAGGCACGAAGGCCATCCTCCGCCCAGTGCACCTCATAACCACGACTCACAAGGCTGTCGCGAACGACCATTCCCAGGGTTTGCTCATCTTCTGCAAAAAGTACATTAATCTTACTCATGGGTTACCTCCGGAATAAAAATTGTAAACATTGAACCTTCAGACGATTCAGAAGCAAGTTTGATACTACCACCGTAGGCAGCTACCACAGATGCCACATAATGAAGTCCCAGGCCAAAACCCTTAACATTATGGATATTCCCTGTAGGAACCCGATAGAATTTATTATAAAGATATTTCTGATATTGTTTTGGGATGCCCGGGCCATTATCCTTCACTTCTATTATGGTTTCATTATGAAATGAAAAAATACTTACCTCCACCTTTTTTGCTGTTGCTGCAGAGTTGTATTTTACAGCGTTATCAATAAGGTTGTTCAATGTATTTTGTATATGCATCCGGTCAAGAGTCACCATAAACGGCGCCGGGCATTTCAACGTGAATTCCGTATCATGGCTCTGAAGCTTAAAGGAGGTGATTATTTCTTCTGCCAGTTGATGCAAATCAACTGGTTTATTATGGATTGTCAGGCCTTCTTTTTCCCGTTTTGCCACCTGAAGCACATGCTCAATCATTCCATTAAGCCGGTGCAGTTCATTGCGACTCATGCGGATATATTCCAACGATTTTTCCCTATCTTCCAGCACGTTAAAATTCTCCATGCCTTCCAGTGCCGCTGAAACTGCTGCAACAGGGGTTTTCAGCTCATGCGTCATATTATTTACGAAGTCATTTTTCATTTCCGAAAGTCGCTTCTGTCGCAGGATTGTAGAAAGCATATAAAAAAGGATAAAAATAACTGTTGCAACAAGCAGAAGAGCTCCTGCCAGGCTGAGCCACATCTGGCTAAGCAAATATCTGCCGGGAGACGGAAAAGAGACCCTTACAATGCTCTTATCACTGCGAAAACGGTTTACAGGCTGTTCAATGATTAAGTCAGCATCCGGGGTTTCGCCAGGCAGCATATCAGATGAATTCTTTCCACCCGAATCATCAGCTGACAGCTGCTGTATCAATCTCTTTGCATCGGACTCCTTTCTCTCATTTTCGACAACAGTAAGAATATAGGAAGAGGTAATTCCACGGTCGGAGAGGCGCACTTTATAAAGCGAGTCCAGGCGGCCTGCATTTACACTTTGGCTGCCAAAGGTGATAATTACATTTCGCACCATATCCTCCAGTTCAACACTGGCCTCTTTCAACTCCACCTCAATATTATCCAGTGCCTCCATATCTTCCTGAAAATCGTACAGTTCATCCACATCAAAATCGATGGAATAATCCGTTGAAGACAAAAATTCGTTATCATTGATCTCCTGGCTAATGGTTGCAGAGATCTTTTTTCCCATGGCAAGCATGGAATCGGCATTAACCGAAACAGACATATCAAGCAGGGAATCGGAGGAGAAATATGCAATTGAAGGTGAAGAGATAACCGTCACATCCTTTGTTGTATCGCCCGGGGCATAGATAAAATGCTCTTCAATATGGAAAGCAGTATCCGGTTTATTATCCTGCCATATTACCGTCGACATATTGCGGATGGTTTTCACAGCCTTTTCATCCTCAATGGCCATTTGCAGGGCATCATTGACAGACTGACGGAATGCTTCCTTGCGGGTTTTATAGGAATCACGGAGCCACAGTCCCTGGAAGGCAAGCACACCGACAATGGCAAATGCCATTAACAGAAATATCCATCGTATTTTACGATTCATAGGCTAAAAATAGAACGATTTTCCTTACCGGGAAAAACATTAACACTACTTAACACTAAAAAAGCCAGGATATAAGGTGGTGATATATTATCTCAACCACCCAGCAATTTTTTAATTTCATTGAGTTTTAACAGAGCCTCAACAGGAGTTAAGGCATTGATATCGGTATGGAGGATATCGTCGCGGATCTGATACAGCAAGGGGTCGTCGAGCTGAATAAAAGAGAGCTGCATTTCATCCTGAGGGTTGATATGTCCGGCCTTTTTCCCATCTCCGGTATGGCTTTTTTCGAGCAATTTAAGCAGCTCCCCTGCCCTTCTGATCACCATTGCGGGCATTCCGGCCATTTGTGCCACATGGATACCAAAGCTATGCTCAGTGCCTCCTTTTGCCAGTTTACGCAGGAATATCACCTTGTTATTGATCTCTTTTACCGATACATGATAGTTCTTGATCCGCTTCATGGTGTCAGCCATATCATTGAGTTCATGATAATGGGTGGCAAACAGCACCTTCGGACGATAAACCTGATGGTTATGCAGAAACTCCGTAATGGCCCAGGCAATGGAAATACCGTCATAGGTGGATGTTCCACGGCCAATCTCATCCAGCAGGATAAGGCTGCGGTTGGAGATATTGTTCAGGATCGATGCTGTTTCATTCATCTCCACCATAAACGTGGATTCACCACCGGAGATATTATCGGACGCACCCACACGGGTAAACACTTTATCCACCAGGCCGATGGTTGCGTGTTTGGCCGGCACAAAGGAGCCCATCTGCGCCATTAATACGATCAGGGCTGTTTGGCGCAACAGCGCTGATTTACCCGACATATTGGGACCTGTAATAATGATTATCTGCTGGCGTTCGTTATCAAGAAATACATCATTGGCAATATATTTTTCACCCGGGGGAAGTTGTTTCTCAATAACAGGATGCCTGCCCGCTTTAATATCCAACGAAAACCCTTCATTGATCACCGGGCGGGTATAGCCATTTTCTTTTGCCAGCTCGGAAAACGACAGCAAACAGTCGAGGTGAGCCAGCAGTTGTGCATTAATCTGTACCGGTTGTATATATTCCGACACCTCATGTACCAGAGCTTCATAAAGGCGTGTTTCCAGTACCAGGATTTTCTCTTCAGCATTCAGGATCTTCTCTTCCAGCTCTTTAAGCTCGGGGGTAATATACCGTTCGGAATTTACCAGTGTTTGTTTTCGCTGCCATTGCCCGGGTACCTTATTTTTATGGGTATTGGTAACCTCCAGGTAATAACCGAATACATTGTTATATCCTATCTTCAGACTGGGAATACCTGTTTCCTCTGATTCTCTTTGCTGAATCTGCGCGAGATAATCTTTGCCGCTGTAAGCCAGTTTCCGGAGTTCATCAAGTTCTTCAGAAACCCCATCGCGGAAGACATTTCCTTTCTGCACGGCAGTAGGAGGTTCATCCACAAGCTGCTCCTGCAGGCGGGAACGAATCAGCTGGCATGGGTTCAGGCGGTCGGCGATGCGTTTGAGGGCATCGTTATCTACCTTATGGCAGGCCTCTTTCACCGGGTCAATGGCCTGAAGGGCATTTTTCACCTGTACCAGTTCCCGGGGATTTATACGTGCAGTGGCAACTTTTGAGATCAGGCGTTCCAAATCGCCAATCTGCTTCAGCCGTGAGGCAATCTCTCCCGATAACGCATCATCCTTTAGAAAAGTCTCAACAATTTCCTGGCGCTCGGCAATGGGTTTAATCTCTTTCAGCGGCAACACCATCCAGCGGCGCATCATACGGCTTCCCATAGGTGAGAGCGTTTTGTCCATCACCTCCAGAAGTGTGGTGGCATTCTCCTGCGGTGACGAAAGCAACTCAAGGTTGCGGATCGTAAAACGATCGAGCCACACATAGCGGTCTTCTTCAATACGCGACAGGTTTGTGATATGTTGAATCCGGTCGTGTTGTGTTTCTGCCAGATAATGCAATGCTCCACCGGCAGCAATAATACCCTGTTCAAGACCTTCCACGCCAAAACCTTTAAGGGAGGTGGTCTGAAAATGACGTATCAGGTTTTCATAGGCAAAATCGAGCGTAAAAACCCAGTCGTCGAAGGTGGAGAGGTAAAAATGGTTGCCAAAGGCGGTAAAAAAGGCCTCTCTTTTATTTCGCTGCACAATAACCTCGCTGGGATTAAAGCTCTGAACAAGCTTTTCAATGTACTCTTTGCTTCCCTGAGCCAATAAAAATTCACCGGTAGAGATATCAAGAAACGCGACACCGCATACAGGTTCGTCCATATGAAGGCAGGCAAGGAAGTTGTTTTCTTTTTGGTCGAGGATTTTATCGTTATATGATACTCCCGGGGTTACAAGTTCTGTAACGCCACGCTTCACAATTTTCTTTGTTAGCTTGGGATCTTCCAGCTGGTCGCAGATAGCAACTTTTTGTCCCGCTTTTACAAGTTTGGGAAGGTAAGTGTCGAGAGCATGATGAGGAAAACCGGCAAGTGCCATCTTTGCGGCAGCACCATTGGATCTTTTGGTAAGAACGATACCCAGGATATCAGACGCCTTTTTAGCATCTTCACCAAAAGTTTCATAAAAATCACCCACACGAAACAGCAGCATTGCATCGGGATACTTTGCCTTAATACTGTTGTATTGCTTCATCAGCGGAGTTTCCGAGCTCCCTTTACTTCCATTTTTCGCCATAGCATTTCTGTAAGAACACAAAGGTACAAAATAGTGGAATGACGCGACAGGTATTTTTCTCCTGTCGGTCTGGAAGGAGGAGGATTTTTTTGGAGGGGAGGGACAGTTTTCAATGTCGCCATCATACTTTGAATATATAATAAAAAATATTTAATAATTAATAATTATAATAAGTTACAACTTTATTTAATTATTAATTACTATTTATTGAATATTACTTATTAAACAAATTCCTGTATCGGAACGGCAATCTATCAATGTTTTCAATATTTTTGCCATTATGAGAAAACTGAGAAACGAAGAACTGGGGCGGCCGGATGTGGCGCATTACAAAGAACTGGAAAAGATACCGTTGGTAGTAATTCTTGACAATATCCGCAGCCAGAACAACACCGGGTCAGTATTCCGTACTTCCGATGCTTTTTTGGTTGAGAAGCTTATTTTATGTGGATTTACAGCAACACCACCACACCGGGAGATACAAAAAACAGCCCTTGGAGCCACTGACTCAGTGCAATGGGAATATGAGGAGGAGACTGTTGATGCAGTGCGAAGGCTTCAGCAAAAGGGATACAGGGTTTTTGCCATTGAGCAGGCGGAAGAGAGTGTTGATCTGGAGGATATAAAGATTGCAAAGGATGAAAAGGTGGCAGTAGTGTTTGGCAATGAGGTAAAAGGGGTTTCTCAGGAAGTTGTGGATGCCTGCGACGGATGTATTGAGCTGGCGCAGTATGGCACAAAGCATTCGTTAAACATCTCAGTATGCGCAGGGATTGTCATTTATCAACTGTTCCAAAAAATAAAAAGTACACTTTAGGGAAAGCTGTTCCGGCTGTTTTGCTCTTCAATGTGGGCATTATAATCATTAATAAGTTTATTCAGTTCCATAACCAGCAGATTTGTAATACCCGATTCCTTTTCCATGGTTTCACTAAGAGCATTTGTTTCTTCCACCAGGGCGTTGTATTTTTTCACATGTGAGGCGCACAAATCGTAGGTTTCATCATCGGATATAACGCCATTGCAGCCAAGGTTCTGCA
Organism: uncultured Bacteroidales bacterium; assembly: GCA_964594665.1. Taxonomy (GTDB): domain Bacteria; phylum Bacteroidota; class Bacteroidia; order Bacteroidales; family BM520; genus BM520. Next base: position 6,199 of record CAZQNY010000088.1, on the reverse strand, counting down.
TTTCGTTAAACCTTTGAGTTAACTTAGCCTGTGTTTTATCATATCGTATTCTGATACCGTCGAGGTTTGCCTTCAGGCTGTCGACAACATGTTGAAGACTGTTAATACGGATAGTCATAAAGCGGCTTTTCTGATCGAGGAATACAAAATCATCGCCATAAAGAGATTGCATTTCGCGGTAGTGCTTCATGAGAAACCGCACAGATGTAAAGGAGGAGTTTCCATTACGAACAATTTCCACAAGGCCGGGGTTACGGAGCAGTCCGGGTTCAAAGGAATCCTCGGGAATATCACCAATTGGGCGGATATTGGTTGTTTCGATATAGACATACGGTGTTTTAAAAGATCCATAGCCGGCTGGCACCTTAAGCCCCAGGGCGATATGCTCGGCTTCATCAAAGGTAAACAAAGCCACATTATAGCCGGAATAGACAAGGAGTTTTCCCAGGAGAACAGATTGATCGGAGCATATTCCCGAGCCTATTGTAAAAGTCTGGAAAGCATGTTTAATATCCATGCCGGGGTTATTTTCTTCGTAGCGGATATTTTCCTGTACATAACGGACCAGGTGGTCGACATATTCCCATTCCACAGGGTATTTCAGGCGTATGGAATCGAGAAAAGGAGCAAAGAAGGCAGAATCATGGCGGTCGTCGAAATAGCGGTTCAGGCGGTCTGATTCAGCCATATTTTCCGGTAACACCGTACTTACCTCATACGCTGGCAAGTCGTTGTAATAGCGCAACAGTGAACGTTCGTCAGAGGACAATTCACGAGCCTGAAGATTCCCTAATGATGAAGAGCTTTTACACGCGGGAAGCATCATCACAACAATACAAAGGAGGCACAGAAGCCTGGTTTTTACCTGCATAACACAAAGTTAAAAAAATTAGTGATGCAGGCAAATTCAGGGGTCAACTATAAGAACCCCGGGCTCTGCCAACCTGACTAAAAAATATTACAAATAGTAAAATTTCTTAGTTGGCAGAGCCCGAATTCTTCATGATTATTCTTATTTATGTTTTTTATTATGGGAGTCACGACCAAAAATAAGATCTCCGGGTGTTTTCTGTAGCAGGTGTTTAATAATATGCTTATATCGCTGCAGTGTTACATATATGATAGAGAAAATGGCTGCAGTAGTAAAAATCAACGGCATTGCGTGTGGTGGATCGCCCCATGCAAATAATGAGAAGAACGGGTTCTTTCCCAGGTCATCAAGGAATATGGACATTATAAACCTAAGAAGCCCTGCTTTCCCCAGAATATGAGCAATCAACAATGAGAGTGATAAGGGGATAAGAAGATAAATCATCATCAGCCGGCGGTAAATCTGTTTTAACCCTCCGGTACCAAACGCCATCAGCGTACCAATATTCATTTTTATTTTGGTAAGATGGTTTTCAAATACATTCGACAAGAAGCTGGCGATACTGTATACACTTAAGATAATCAGGATAATTGACAACCCCATTGTAAGGTTTGTAACATAATTATAATTTTTCAGGGATTCAATTTTTGCCATATCAAGATTCAGATAAGGATAATTAACCTTAACATGTTCCTCTTCAAAGTCTTCAATATGACCAAGACTGGCAAAATGAATTGTCAGGCGATCGAGTCGTCTTTCGGCATCATTTACCTGAGCTAAAGAATAGAGATTTGTTGAATAAAGCATTGTAATAAAAGAATTATCCAACCCTACCTTTTCACTCAGATTATTATAAAATTGCTCTATCTGGTGGTAATCAGGTTTTCGCCCCATAAAAGAGATTGTAATGGTGAAGCCTTTCTCATACGTAGTAGAATCCGTATAATATTTCAGAAGCTTTGGTTGACGGACGCGAAACGTTTTACCATCAATATCAACCTTGCTATTTTGATCAGAAAGCCATGTTCTGATATCACCGACAACTTTATCTGCAACAGCAGTATCCTGTGTATCGATGTGAAGGACAAGGCTTTTTGTATTATCGGGATCAAACGGTATGATTGTTTCCATAATAGGAAGCACCAGGTTAGCATGCAGATACCCGGTCATCACAAAAGAGATTTCATCATCGAGATCCCCGGGAAGCCGTTCCAGAACTGTACGCACAGGAACAGGAACCTCAACAAATTCGTTTTCACCTTTCATAACATTAACATAAACAAACTTTGAATTCTCATCCATTTGAAGATCATCAAAAAATTTGCTTGAAATAATTAATCCAATATCTGTCTCTGACCGAAATCCATTTACCTCACCATGAACCACATTGGAAGGCTTCAACAACTCCGTCAATATAGGATCATTGATATTCATTGTACGTCCTGTGAGCATTTTGTCATCTCCGTTAGGAGTAGTGAACTCAAGAGGAAAAATGGTAAAGCCAGTTGCCCTGTCAATGCCATAAGTTGCCAATGTTAAAGTATCAGCATTCAGCTCATCAATAAGCTTGTCCACATCGCCCTGCCTGTCGTGTTTTACAGCAACATTAATAGATTTAACAAAGGGGTCCTTCATTTTCTCTCCCAGATACAGGAGGCTTCCATTTGCAAAACCTATTGCAATGAAAGTAACCAGCATGATAATAAATACGGTCCAGAAATTCCTGAGTTTGTTATGATAACCCAGAAGCTCAATACTTTCCTTCTCATAAAAAAGTCTGGTAAACTGAGGATTCAAACCGGTACGATCAGGGATACGGTGGGTAAGCCAGAGAAAGAAGTGGTACAGATAATCTTTTATTCTTCTTCTACCATCATTATTATTGTTTTCTGCAGGATCTTTTTCTTCAGCCTTTTTGTCGCGCTGATCGTTGTCAACAGAAAGCAGTTTCTCAATTTCCTTTACTACCTGACGTTTGGTATAAGTTTGCTCATTGCCCGCCGCCCTACTACAAGGTGTAGACCAATTATGACAGGCGCCTTTTTTCTCAACCACAACAGGTTCAGTGAAATCCTCAACAGTGTTTTGTGATGCTGTTCCCTTCAGAAGGATACTGTTTGAAAGATAGTTGGAAAATTCCTCTCCATAGACAGCAAGAACTCCACTATCAGAATTTAATCTATCAGCCAAAGCTTCAAGAAAATCATTTACAGTAATATAATTACGAAATTCATATCTTCCTGAAGCACTATCCCTGTTAGCCGTTAGCTCAACCATAATCGATTTACGGATATCGATAATTTGTTGTTCTTTTCCTTGGGAACTAAAAATTCTATTTACAATAATTTTAAAATCCGGGGTTGTTTCAGTAACAGTCGGGCGATCATTATTTACAAAAATATGCTCAGGTTCTATGGTTCCCTTCCCATCCTCTTTGGTAATAACAATAATCCGATCAGCATATTTAACTGCAAGTTCAAGGTCGTGAGAAACAATAACCGTACTGGTATCTTTCCCTTTGGCGTGAGCATCGGGTTGTGTTGATTTAATATAATCATGAAGGATACCCATAACTTCGAGGGAGGTTTTGCGATCGAGGTTTCCTGTTGGCTCATCCCCAAAAAGCACGCGATACTCAGGAATCAGAGCCCTTGCAAAGGCAATACGCTGCCGCTGACCTCCACTTACATTCTGGGGGCTAATATCCAGATCCAGATCTCCCAGTCCAAGGGTTTTAAAAATCAAAAGAGCTTTTAAATAAGCTTCTTCAAAACAATGTCCGTTAAGCATATCAGTTATGCAAACATTCTCCAGGGCCGTAAAATTGGGCATCAGGTTGGTGTTCTGAAAAATAAAGCTATAGTTATCCCTTCTTATTTTCTCTCTTAACTGAATATTTTCCGGTGTCTCTTTCCAAATATTGGGAGCTGTAATATCTCGTGTGGTAATTTTTCCACTCTCACTGTCGAAAATATTAAAATTAATCTCCATCTCTCCCTTCATATCCGAAGGGAACGTATCATTCATTAGGCCAATGGTCTCCAGCATCGTACTCTTTCCAGCTCCGGAGACGCCTACAATAAAGGTTATTTCGCCAGGTTTAATATCCAATTCATCAATTGTTAAAACCTTTCGTTCATTACTACTATCCTTGTCTTTATAGGCAAATGATGAATTTTTTATTTCTATTACATTCATTATATAATTTCTAATGGGTCAAAAATAATTTCTATCGCATAAAAGGAAACTTGTCTATTGGCAGCCAATAGGCAGTAAAGGTATTAAAGGCTCTGGTTCCATAATCTTCAAATGTTATAAGTTCCAGCGATTTTCTGGAAGCTTTTACAGCCCGGTAAATAACACGGAGCTCGTCAACAGAACAACGGTCTTCAATTTCCACATCTTTTATTCGCATATTAAGAACATGGGCATATTTACTTTCGTTAAATTTCAGTCCGGGGCAATCAATGATCTGAGAAAAGAGCTTACTAATTGTCATGTTAAGCAAATCATCACCTTTATCACCGGAATAGATTCTGGCAAGGTCGGTCAAGGTAGAGCGCACCAGTACACGCTGTCTGCGGATATCAGCGCCACCAGAGGCAAAAGCTTTTTCTACACGACGTAAATCGCGAACCAGTTGTTTTTTACTTGCTGAAGAGGCCAATACATCAAAAGACCAAAGTAAAGAGTTGGAGTTTACAGACTTCAAAGGGGCATATCCTTCGAAATAGAGCTGTACTTTTTTGGATAACATATACTGCAGCTTTTCCTGAAACTCTTCGGAGTCAGGTGAGAGACCCGTATTTTCAGCAATCTGTTGAATAATATAGGACAGGCTGCTAAAATCAGCCACATTAAATTCGTCAGGATTAAAGCCATATTTATTCCCGATTTCTTCCCATGATTTACCTCCATAAAGAACATCATAAATGGCCGACATTGTTGTGGAAGTACTTTCAACCGACTTATCAATACTGGAAATAATATTTTTTGTCAGCAGGCTCTCCTGCATATCAGCGCCGGTATTATACTGAATTATATTTGCCAGGAATTGTTTATTCAACCGATATATTTTTTCCTGAGCATTATCCACTAACCGAATATTCACTTCCTGATCATCAGGTTGAGAGTTCTGATAAATATTTTTAGCTGCTTCTTCAGAGATATATTTCATTTGAGAAATAAAGTCGGCAAAGGACGAATCTCCGGGGTTTCCCGTAACATCAGGATCTTTAAAATGGGTTTGGTAAGCAATAAAATGCGCTTTAAGATTTACCATATCATCGATTATAACCTCTGGCTCGATGTAGGTCCAGTCGTCACCCCCTCTGTTATGATCACCTGCATCTCCGATAAGGATAACCAGGTTATTTTCTTTTTCGCGTTCTGCAAGCACATCTTCCATGGCATTCATAAGGCCATAATTCACTGCCTCACAAACATCTTTGTCATTCGCATTTTTAGCATCGGAAAAAACTGTGCCAAGCCAATCAGCAAGTTCTTTATTATTTTGCGTTAAGTAAAAGGTTTCAATGGCATTATCCCCTTCAGCTAAATCGCGGTACACAACTGAGCCCCAGTTAACAATAATCCGGTTAGGGTTATCAGGATCCGAGTATTTAGGATTCGCATTAATTCTATTGGCACTGGCCTGAATTGCTTCCACAACAGCGGGGAAATAGGTTTTCATACTGAAAGTACCATCAATTACAAATACGACGTTAAGGTTATTAAGGCTTGAATTGGTATACTTTTCTCTCATTTTCTCAATAAGATCCATCATCGTTCTTCCTGATTCATCGGTAATATCACCAAGGACCCCTACTTTTACTACTCCCGGATTTTTAGTACTACTGAGAAAAGGGAGCCGGAATTTTGACGGATCCCAGGGTTGTGTTTGAAAATCATCATCCTTCCAGACGATGGGGTTATCATTCAATGACCTTGCTCTTTGTTCAAGACTTTGGAACGTTGATGTAGAGAGATAGTCACCAGCCCAGTTTTGTTGGTCGAAGAGTGCAGCAGGAGAACCATTTTCCGACCTTCGGGCTACCGCTTGCTCATAATAATTGGGCTGCAGACATCCCCGACTGTTCCAGGCGGTTAGATAACGTTTATGAATCCATCCAAAGATCTGTTCCCGGAAATAGGATTCCACATCTGTTGAACAATCCTCCCTGCGGCCCAGCAGCACAGTGCTGTCGGTTTCCTTATAAACATAACAGATTGTATAAACATTAATGCTCTCCCCTTCGGTATAGGGTATTGCAAGATCCGGATCTTTAAAAAAACCTCTGTTGGGATCCTTCCGGTCGGCATTTTCCA
>CAZQNY010000087.1:0-13584 GCA_964594665.1 uncultured Bacteroidales bacterium | reverse complement strand
ACAACCCGACAACCCGACAACCCGACAACCCGACAACCCGACAACCCGACAACAATTTTTAAAAAATCACCCATTTTTTATTGTTGTATCAAAATTTTATCTACTTTTGGACCGTTTTAACAAATTAGTCGAATATATAAATCATGGCGGTTAATAAAGAAGACTTCAGAGAAACCATTATCGAGAACGCAAAAGCCGTGTTCTCCAAGTTTGGTTTCAGGAAGACGACGATGGATGAAATCGCCGCCTCCGTGAGAAAAGGAAAAAGCTCCATCTACTACTATTTTAATAGTAAAGAAGATGTGTTTAATGCCGTAGTAGATCAGGAAGCCAAAGAGCTACGACAAAAAATCTTTGAGCAGGTTAACAAAGCAGACACAACCTTCGACAAGATCAGAGCCTATATTATTACACGTCTTACTACGCTGGAGAAAATGAGTAATCTTTCCAATGCTCTTCGTAACGACTACCTCATGCACCTGGATTTTATTGCTGAATTGAAAACACGCTATCGTGGTGAAGAGATTGAAGCAATGACAAATATTCTGGAATATGGTGTTAGGGAGGAAAAACTTAATATTCCTGATGTAAATCTTACTGCTACCGCGGTGATTCTTATTATAGGTGGTCTGGAATTAAACTATTTTATTCAGCCTCTCGACGAAGAGCTGATCTCTCTCGAAGCGGGTCTCGATCACCTTATGGAATTGGTTTATAACGGGGTTAAACCTTAATTTTTTTGTCTTATTTTCGACTAATTTATAAAAAAGGTCGAAAAGTATAATGTTCGAATATTCAAAATCTTAGAATAATGAAAAGAAAAATGGTTAAACAATTGTTAATGTCTGTCCTGCTATTGGCGGGGCTTACAACAGTTGCCACAGCACAGCGGGCACTATCGCTCGACAGCTGTCGCCAGATGGCATTACGCCACAACCACGAAGTGCTAATCTCTCAACAGGAACATGCTGCCGCTGCCAGTCTGGAAAAAGCGGCAAAGACTCAGATGCTTCCTGACATCTCCGCCAATGGAGCTTATACCTATATGAACAAGCTCCTGAGTTATGACATCTCCACCCCCGAGCTGAATCTCCCTGTTGGTTCTCTTGCGCCTGATGGCTCATGGACTATTACTCCCGGTGATACCGATAACACCTGGGTGGATCTGGGTAATGGAACCTATGCCCCATTGGATTCAGAAGGAGTCCCGTTCGATCCAACAGTAAATCCGGAGAAACTCATCATCTCCGACTGGGCTACCATTCCGGCAATAGATACAACACTGGAAATTGGTCAGCACCATAATTTTCTCGGTGGTGTGAATATTACGCAGCCTGTTTATATGGGTGGCAAAATCCGCGAACTGGTTAAAGTAGCCGGATATACCGAAGCAATCGCTGAAACCGGTGTTGCAAAAGCACAGGCTGACGTGGTTTATCATGTTGATGAAGCCTACTACCGGGTACTTCAGGTACAGCAAAAGGTTGTCCTGGCTACTGAAGCTGTTTCCTTGTTAGAGAACATTGTGGAAGATGTGACGAATTATAAAGAGGAAGGACTGATTACCCAAAATGAGGTTATGCAGGCGCAGGTAAAACTCAATGAAGCCAATCTGAATCTTATAAAAGCTCAAAATGGCCTAAAGCTTTCGCAGATGGCATTGAATCAGGCTATCGGAATTGATCTCACACAGGAATTAATCCTTACAGACAGTCTTGACAGTCAGATTTTCCGCATCTCTGATGGCAACTATGCCGGACAGGCTATGGTCCATCGCCCGGAGCTACACTCTTTGGAGCAGGCCATGAATATTGCCGAATCACAGGTGAAGATTGCCCGCTCACGGTATCTTCCCAACGTTGGAGTTACTGCATCATACCTCTTCGTTACGCCTAACATATACGATTCCTTTGGCGAGGATTTTGGCAGCGACTGGAATGTGATGGTGGCATGCAATATTCCTATTTTCCATTGGAACGATCGCAAGCATACGCTTGATGCCTCAAAGAATGAATCCGTAGCTGCTCAGCTTCGCTATGATCAGGCCTGTGAGATGATAACCCTGCAGGTTGAACAGGCGCGTCAACACTGTGTGGAGTCAGCTGAAACCGTTGTTCTTTCCGAAAAAAACCTCCTTCAGGCAAAAGAGAACCTCAAAATACACCGTGATAACCTGGAGGAAGGAATGTGTACGGTAAATGATGTGCTGCAGGCTGAGGTGATGTGGCAGAAAGCGTACGATCAGCTTATAGAAGCACGCGCTCAGAACAGAATGAATTACTCTTATTTAGAAAATGTTAGTGGAATAAGTTTGAAATAGTGTTATGAAAAAGAATTTATTACTGATCCTCAGCATAGTAATGCTGGTGGTTACCGGATGTGATAACAAAGAAAATGCACCGGAAAAAAAGACAACAAAAATCCCGGATGTGAAATCTGAGATAGCTCAGAAGTACAACTATGATCCTGTATTGGAATTTTCCGGTACGATGATGCCAAATCGTGAGGCTAACCTGGGTTCTGCGCTACCCGGTCGTGTTGAGAAGTGCTTTTACCCTGTTAACAGTGAGGTGAAGTCGGGTGAGATGCTGGTAGAACTTTCAGGTGAATTACTGCAACAGGCGATCGCTGAAAACAATGCCATTAAAAAGGACTTTGACCGTGTTTCCCGGCTGTACAAAAAGGGAAGTGTAACAGCCCAACAGTATGACCATGTCGCTGCCCAGATGGAAGCTTCAGACGCAAAAGTTACGATGATGCGCGATTTCTCTGAGATTCGTGCACCGTTTGATGGGACTATCGTGGACTACATCGTGAATGAAGGCGAAGTATATTCTATCGCTCCGGGACTGAAACCCGGATATTCATTCACTTCGGGGGTCGTTCGACTAATGCAGCTTGATACAGTTAAGATTACCATAGAAGTACCGCAGTCTGATTTTCATAAGATAAAACCGGGGCAACAGGCGACTGTAACCATGGAAGCCATTGGTGATACCACGTTTACGGCGGTTGTTACGAATATTTTACCCTATTTTTCCACAACATCCCGTACGGCCACTGTGGAGCTGTCAATTCCAAACCATGAGCGTATGATTTACCCTGGGATGTTTGCTGAGGTAGCCATTAAAATGCCTTCTGTCTCAGGTATCTTTGTGCCTCAGGAGTCTCTCTTCAATCTGGCTGGCACAGGACAGGAGTATGTATTTGCTGTACAGGGAAACAAGGTGAAACGTATTGCTGTAGAGCGCGAATATAGTGTGGATGACATGGTTGCTGTAACTGGTGTTGCCAATGGTACTCAGGTGCTTACAACGGGCATTCGCAAGGTGTATGATGGTAGTGAAGTAAATGTAATCAGGTAAGGAGGCTAAGCAATGAGAATACCTGAAAGAGCCGTAAAAAAACCGATCGCCACAGCAATGGTCTTCCTGGCCATTTTTGTGATGGGGATCATATCGTTTCGTTATCTTCCGCTGGATGTAATGCCAGAACTGGAGATTCCTTCATTGACCGTCATCACCGTATATCCCGGTGCCAGTGCGGAAGAGGTAGAACAGCAGGTTTCCAAAGTGTTGGAAGCTACACTCTCTACTACCAGTCACCTGAAAGAGATCACCTCTACTTCCAAGGAGAATGTCTCGTTTGTACAGATGCAGTTTTCGTGGGGTACTGATGCTACTGAAGCTGCCTCCAATGCCCGTGATATCCTCGATGGTGTCTCGGCACACCTTCCTGATGGTGCCCACAAGCCCATCATTTATAAGATTAACAGCTCCATGATGCCGGTGATGATCTATGGTGTAAGTGCCACAGACAGTTACTATGGTCTGGATAAAATTCTGGAAGAGAAGATTGCCGCTCCTTTGCGTAAAGCGGATGGTGTCGGTACGGTAATCTATCTGGGACAGCCGCAGCGTGAAATCAGCGTTATGACCGATCCCCTGAAGCTGAAGGCGTATAATTTGTCTGTAAATCAACTGGCGACAATACTTAAAGCTGAAAATATCTCCATTCCCGGTGGTAATGTGGAGGTTGGAACCCGTGATTTTTCAATCCATGTGCCCGGAGAATTTGTATCAGTAGAAGAAATCCGTGATATCCCGCTGGTGAATTTTAATGACCGCATTATACGTTTACGCGATGTTGCTACCGTAGAAGATGGATTTGCTGAAGATGATGAGATTGCAAGAAATGTACGTGGAGAAGGTGCTGCCCTGATGATTCAAAAACAGAGTGGTGAAAACACCCTTGAAGTAGTACGTTCAGTACGTGAAAAAATGGAAGAAGTTCGCGCTGATCTGCCTCCTGATGTGAAAATAGATGAAGTGATTGCTACTGACGAGATCGTAACAGAGACCTTGTCAAGTCTGGCTTCTTCGCTGTTCTGGGCCATGGTATTCGTGATCATCGTGGTATTTATTTTCCTGAGGGAGTGGAAAGGAAGTTTCATTGTATTCCTGACTATTCCATTCTCCTTGATTGCTGCTATCATTGCCATGTATGCGATGGGATGGACCATCAATATTTTCTCCATGCTTTCACTCATTATTGCCATTGGTATGGTGGTGGATAATGCTATTGTGGTATTGGAGAATATTACCCGGCATATTGAGCAGGGTGTAAGACCCAAAGAGGCTGCTATTTTTGGTACTGCCGAGATGGGTCGTGCCATTGCTGCTTCAACTTTAACCACCATTATGGTGTTCCTGCCGATGATTTTTATGGGTGGTATTGTTGGTATTCTTTTTAAACAGCTGGCTATCCTGACTGCTATCACAATGATTGCATCGCTGTTTACTGCTCTGGCTCTTACGCCAATGGTATCATCACAGCTGTTGAAGGGTAAGAAGAAAGGTGTTGAAAGGAAACACTCCATCTTGTATCGTGCCGGTGAAGCTTCTCTTCGCTGGATTGAAAAAGGATACAAACGTTCTTTGCAATGGACAGTAACGCATAAGCTTGTTACCATTGTTATTGCTGTTTTGGTGCTTGGTGTCACCGCATGGTTTGCTAAAGATACCGGCACTGACTATATCCCGAATTTCGATGCCGGAGACCTGGTGGTAGTTATGGAGACCCCTGTGGGCACATCTGCTGCAGAAACAGACCGTGTGGCACAGCAGGTGATGCAGATTCTTATTGATCAGGTGCCCGAGCGTGTGGATGGGACACTGGTGGAGATTGCCGGCCAGACAAACGACGGTGCTCTTACTGCTGTGGGTTTTAATGAAGGTAAAAATGTGGCAACCATTATCTGCCACCTGGTGAAACCGGATGAGAGAGAACGCTCTGCAAAAGAGATTGGTGATGCCATCCGTGAAGAGGTGGAGAAAATTCCTGAGATTGAGAAATTCCACGTTACCGCTGGTAACATCCTCATGGGCGCATTGCTGGGGAATGAGAAACCTGTTGAGGTAAAGGTGCTGGGACAGGATTATGATGCAATGAACCCGGTTGTATTGGAAGTGCAGGAGTACATGATGAGCCAATCATGGTTTGTGGATGTGGAAAATACCATTGATCCCGGAAAACTGGAGCTTCGCGTGAACATCGACCGCGCAAAAGCTTCTGACCTGGGACTCAATAGTGCCATGATTGGTATGCAGGTACGTCAGGCCATATACGGCACCGACGCCGGTGTCTTCAAAGAGGATGGTGAACAATATGCAATCGTGATTCGCTATGATAAAGTGCATCGTAAATCAGTGGAAGATGTGAAGAATATCATGCTGACCACTCTGCATGGCAGTCAGGTTAGGCTATGTGATGTGGCTGATGTGGAGCAGGGATATGGGCCGCTGGAGATCAAGCGTGTGAATCAGGAGCGTGTGGTACGTGTTGGTGGTAACCTGGAAGGCGTGAGCCTGGGTGAAGCCAAAGAAAAGATGATGGAATATCTCGATACGCTGGAATTGCCTGAAGGTGTTGAGGCAGAACTCGCCGGACAAGTAAATCAGCAGGATGACAGTTTCGCGGATCTTACCCTGGTCCTTATCCTGGGTGTGTTGCTCGTGTACATGGTGATGGCCGGACAGTTTGAATCTCTCAAGCACCCGTTTATCATCATCCTTGCGGTGCCTTTCATGGCTGTGGGAATCTTTCTGGCCTTTGAACTCACCGGACTGACGCTGAGTGTAACAACTTTCATCGGTGTGATCATGCTGACCGGTATTGTGGTGAACAACGGTATTGTGCTTGTGGACTACACCAACCTTCTGAGAGCACGTGGAAAAAGTGTGAAAGAGGCTGTTGCCGAAGCCGGCAGGTCCAGGCTGCGCCCTGTGCTTATGACTACCGCCACCACCGTGCTGGCAATGGTGCCTATGGCATGTTCCGGTGGTATGGGAAAAGAGATGTTCAGTCCGCTGGGTGTTACTATCATTGGTGGGTTGTTAATCTCAACACTGGTGACACTGATTTTTGTACCAACTGTTTACGCAGCATTCCATCAGAGGACTATTAAGCGGGAAGATTCACAAATTACAAAGGAGATACAATAATGAAGATGATATATATTACCTGTAACGTAAGTGTGAAAGAGCGCGTTATGGAACAGTTAGAGGAGTGTGGCGTCCGGGATTTTCAGATCCTGGACCACGCCGAAGTGAAGAATAAGCTTGGGGCACCACGTTACGATACGGATGTGTGGCCCGGTTTTAACATTGTGTTTATGATGCAGATCTCCGAGGTGGAGAAAGTGGAGGCGGTATTACAGCAGCTTCGTCGTTTCAACAAAGAAATGGCTTTTAATGAGACGGAGCTGCTCACCGTCTGCTCCTGGCCATTGGAAGAGTATTTCTTTGATTAGGAGAGACTTAGACCTGACAGGTTTCAAAAACCTGTCAGGTCTTTTTGCTTCCGCGTTGGTGCGATTGCAGTTTATTACTGTTTTACAAAATATGAAGGCTTTATGTATGCTGCCTGTTTTGCTCTGAAGAGATATATCCCATGTGGGAGATTCGCGATGTCGATGGTTATGTATTGTGATTTTACCACTTTTGATTTTACTGTTTCTCCATTGATATTAATAATTTCGATTTCTAAAGCATTTATATTATACTGCAAAAAATCAATATAAAGTTTTTCTGTGGCTGGATTGGGGTAAAGGGAGAATTGCTGCAAATCGTCCTCAGGTACTGAAACAACTTCGCAGGAATCTTGAACCTCATAATACGAAAGACATCCGGGTGCATTATCTGAAAAAACCGCTCCGGACCCGGATGAATTAAGACATTCACAAACACTCTCCACATGGCAATGACTTAACATTGGATTTCTTCTGATTTCAATAACATCAATCAATGAACCGTCGATATTCGACAGTCCTTCTATAGAACTCAATGAATCATTATCGCATATGTATAGTACAGTGCTTACAGTGTTAACATTCATCAGCTCATTGAAATGTTTTATACGGGGGAGAAACGATAAGCTAAGGTAGTTTCCTGTGGAATCCAGTGACTCAAGGCCATGCAGGGTTGTAAGCAGGGGCATAGATTTTAAATGAAACCCGCCTCCCACCGTTGAAAGGCTTTCAAGGCCTGAGATATTTTCAAGTATCGGGTTATTCATTATTATAAGATCTCCTCCAACACGCCGGAGGTTCGACAGACCCTGTAACGATTTTAGCGAATTGTTTCGCGCGATATATAATTTGTATTGGGTGCTTTGAAGGCTGCTAAAGCAAGAAACGTCTTCAATAGAATTCAGGTTATCGATAGTTAAGCTGCGTAATGAGGTATAACTTCCTGAGAGAGCATCTATTGATGATAACAATGGATTGTTTTCAATTAACAATTTTCCTCCAATATAGGATATGGATCCAAATCCGCTTAATGTCTCAAGTGCAGGAAGGTTCATTAAGTAAAAACCACTGCATATGGAATCTAACCCTTCAAAGCCTGAGATCTCCTGCAATGATTCATTATCCTGAATGTATATGTCCGAGGTGATCACTGCCAGATTGTTAAATCCCGATAATAATTCCAGTTCAGCATTGTCGGTGACTCTGAATTCATTATTAATTTTTTGGAGACTTGAGAAGCCTGTAATTTCATTCAGTTTAGGGTTATCCTCAACAATAAAGTCCTTTTCAATATAATTCAATGTATTGAATCCGTTAATTACTTGTAATTTGGAGTTGAAGATTGAAAAAAATTCCTGTCCTATATATTTAAGATGATCGAAATCGTTAATCTCTAACAGATTTCCATTTGAATGAATCTGCAGGGATCTCCCAATAGTATCAAGATTTTCAAGCCCCTGGGTACTTTGAAGACCTTCGTTGAAAATGATACTTAAAAAAGTCTCAATATAGGTTAATGACTCCAGTCCTTCAAGCGTCTCAAGGAAAAGCGTATTTTGAATATCCAGGCTTCCATTGATCCTTTCAATACAATTCAACCCTTCTAAATTTGTAATATCATCACCCTGAATAGTAAGATTGCCTTCAATAATGGTACACCCCGGATAATCTTCCTGGAATTCATCAATTTGAGCCTGATTATAAATTGTCAACCCATCAGGCAAACAGCCATTATCGCATTGAGCATTAATACTATAAGGAAACAACATAAAGATTGCAACCGGAATTATCAGGTTAATAAAGTTGAATAGATTATTGCATTTCATGGTAGAAGGTATATATGTGAAATGTTGAATAAAACACTAAAATTACATCTAATAATTGATAAAGTCAATATAATTTCACCAATCCTATACCATCGAATGCCCAAAACCCAATAATCAATCAACAACACACAATATTCTATAATTAGCAATTACCAACAAACAATCAATGACTAATAATCAAATATTTACTTTAATAATTACATATTACTGATTATTTATTATTTATTTAAACCAAAAAGCCCCTCCTTCACAGGAGAGGCCTTCGTCACATTAATCGTTTAAACTGTCTTATAGCCTAATTAGAGCTTGGCGATGATTGCATCAGCCATCTCTTTGGTGCTGGCAGCGCCTTTTTCCACTACATCAGGACGACCGGACATCTTCATCATGTCGTAGGTACGTACTTTGCCTTCTGCAATAACTTCTGCTACTGCTTTGCGGATTTTTGCTGCAAGTTCTTTTTCGTTGATAAAGTCGAGCATCATACAGCCAGATTCAACCATTGCGATAGGATTCACAATTGATACAGGATAGTCGGCGTACTTGGGTGCAGAGCCGTGTGTGGGTTCGAAAACGCCAATGCCGGTTTCAGGGTTGAACTGTGCGGAGCAAGCGAAACCGAGACCACCGATAAGGCCTGCGAAGCCGTCGGAAACAATGTCACCAAACATGTTACCTGCCACGATAACGCCGTAGTTGTCGGGGTTTTTGGTGAGCCACATCATCTGAGCATCGATGTTGGTATTCCAAAGTTCGATTTCAGGGTAGTCAGCCTTCTGAATCTGCTGAGCCATTTTGTACATCATTCCGGAAGTTTCACGGATAACGTTTGGCTTTTCACATACTGTTACAGACTTATATCCAAAGTTCCTGGCGTGCTCAAAAGCAGCGCGAAGAATACGTTCAGTTGCTTTTTTTGTGAAGATACGTGTTGAGACTGATAATTCAGCCTTTGGGGTACTGCCAAAGTTTTTTACAAATTTGGGATGAGTCATCAGTCCTTCGTAAACTGTTTCATTAGGGTCAGTCCATTCAACACCACCATAAAGGCCTTCAGTGTTCTGACGGAAGATCACAGCATCCACCATAGGTTCAACGATTTCATCGCCAACACCTCTTTTAATAAAGTTCAGGGGATTGCCTTTGTATGAGCGGGTCGGGCGCATACAGATATCAAGGTTGAAATGCTGACGCAGGCCAACGATAGGGCTTGAATACACCAGTCCTTTATCCTGCAGTTCAGGGATAAGCTCTGCTGCTGCTGCATCTTTTGGTTTGGAAGTAATAGCACCGAAGAGGCCTATTTTATGTTCTTCCAGCAGTTTGATAGTACGTTCGGGTAGTGGGTTACCTTCCTTGCACCAGAATTCCCAGCCAATGTCACCATTAACATAGTCTGCTTCAAATCCGGCAGCATCAAGTACGCGGATAGCTTCTTCCAGTACATTTTTACCAATGCCGTCACCCGGCATCGCAACGATAGTTCTTTTTGCCATGGTTCTCAGTTATTTTGTGAGTTTGTAATAAAGTTCTTTCAATATGAACTCCCAAAGATAGTATAAATCCTATGACTGCCTATTCAAAAATCCGGGCAATTGGAAAAAATTCCGGGGTGAATATCGGCGTTTCTTTATACTTTTGTGGGTGATAGATGAAAACATATTTAGAACATAAAATTTTTGAGGTTATTTCAGAGGCCTCTGCGGCGTTGGGGCAGGAAAGCTATGTTATAGGTGGCTTTGTGAGAGACTTGTTTCTTGACCGTCCGAGTAAGGATATCGATGTGGTAACAATAGGCAGCGGGATCGCCCTTGCCGAGGCTGTTGCTGCCCGCGAAGGTGGTGTAAAAGTTGCCGTATTTCGCAATTTTGGTACTGCCCAGCTAAAGGTTCCCGATGGGGATCACTTTCTGGAGCTGGAGTTTGTGGGGGCACGCAAGGAGTCGTATCGTTCCGACAGCCGAAAGCCAACTGTGGAGGAGGGCACACTGGAAGATGACCAGAATCGTCGTGATTTCACCATCAATGCCCTGGCACTGAGCCTCAATAAAGCGACTTTTGGAGAGTTGCTGGATCCTTTTGGGGGCATTCAGGATATGCATGACGGGCTGATCCGTACACCTCTGAACCCTGATATCACCTATTCTGATGATCCATTACGCATGATGAGGGCCATAAGGTTTGCAACTCAATTGCAGTTTACCATTGTGCCTGAGTCGATGGAGGCCATAACACGGAATGTAGAGCGTATACGTATTATTTCACGTGAGCGAGTGCTTGACGAGATGATGAAGATTATCCGGTCGCCAAAGCCATCCATTGGTTTTTATCTTATGAAGGAAACCGGATTACTGAAGGAGATCCTTCCCGAGCTTTTGGCATTGGCTGGTGTAGAGACTCGTGCAGGGCGCAGTCATAAGGATAACTTTGCACACACACTGGAGGTATTGGATAATGTGGCCCGTGAGTCGGAGGATGTCTGGCTGCGGTGGGCCGCAGTGTTTCACGATATCGCCAAGCCTGCTACCAAGCGCTGGGAGGAAGGGCATGGCTGGACGTTTCATAACCATGACTTCCTGGGCGCCAAAATGCTCCCCCGCATTTTTAAACGCCTGAAAATGCCTCTTGGCGATCCGCTGAAATATGTCCAGAAACTGGTTTCATTGCATTTACGACCTCAGGTATTATCGGAATCAGTCGTTACAGATTCTGCAGTACGTCGGTTGTTGTTTGATGCCGGCGATGAGATTGATGATCTGATGATTCTGTGTGAAGCCGATATTACTTCCAAAAACGAAAAAAAGAAGCAACGTTTTCTCAACAACTTCGCCCTTGTACGAGAAAAGCTCAAAGAGGTTGAAGAGAAGGACCGTATCCGCAACTGGCAGCCACCTGTAAACGGGGAGACGATTATGGAGACTTTTGGCTTGAAGCCATCGCGTGAGGTGGGCGTATTGAAACTTGCGATCCGTGAAGCTATTCTGGATGGCGTGATCCCCAATGAGTTCGAGGATGCTTATCGTTTTCTTTTGGATAAGGGTGCTGAAATGGGTCTTCAGGTGCAGCGGAATTTTTTATCCTTCTAGTGCTATACTGGCGGGGGGTAGGATAATAAGATACGCACGGTGGTGCGTATACACCTTGCCGGGTGAATAGGGCTATCATATACGCACGGCGGTGCGTATTTACTGTGAAATGTTATATGATATCGATATACTATCGGGTATTTGATTTTTTTTCCTTTTAACAGAAAAACATTAGAGTCGACACACATCCAAAGTTTTTTGTTTCCACATTTTTTTTAATTTTATCCTTTGATTCAAGTAGCAGCGTATGAAAGTATATAAATTCAGATTACTCACGGATGAGCAGGAAGATTTTGTCAGAGATTTGGAATTAACTGAAGATCACTCGTTTTATGATTTTCATCTGGCTATATTGCAAACCACAAGTTTGGCTGGTAGCGAGTTGTCATCGTTTTTTATGTGTGACCAAAACTGGGAGAAACAGGCAGAGATCATGCTGATGGATATGGCAGGTCCTGACGGCGGCTCACCAAATGGAGGCATTATGTCGCAATATGTTATGAATGAGGCATATATTGGTGATTTCATTACAGAAGAGAGACAACGTTTTCTATATGAATATGATTTTTTGAATTTGAAAACATTTTTTATCGAACTCATTGGAACGAATGAATCGGATGATAAAGTTCGGTACCCGCATTGTTCTTACAGGAAGGGTTTGTTGAATGATAATAACTCTCAGAGTGCGCCTGAAATGGGTGATGATATTGATGAAAGTAAGCTTTTAAAGGATTTTAACAGTTTGCTATACAAAACCCTTGAAGAAGACGGCGACGACTTTTAAAATGAAATAATTATGCCGCGATTACTTGTTCTTACGGGTCCTACAGCAGTGGGCAAGACGGAGCTATCCTTATCGCTGGCAAAGAAATTCAATACACATATTATTTCTTGTGATTCTCGGCAGTTTTACCGCGAGATGCATATCGGTACTGCAGCACCAACAGCTGAAGAGCTTGCTGTTGCTCCCCACCATTTTATTGGTCATCTCTCCATCCATGATTATTACAATGTAAGTATGTTTGAGCAGGCTGTTCTTGAGTTATTGCCTGATCTTTTTAAAATCTCCGATACGGTAATTATGACAGGTGGTTCGGGGATGTATATTGATGCCGTAACAAAAGGTATTGATGATCTGCCGGATGCAGATGAAAAGATCAGACAACAGGTTAAGGATGAACAGGCAAAAAACGGATTGGAAGGCCTTCGCATATGGCTGCAACGTCTTGATCCGGAGTACTTTCAGCAGATTGATATTTTTAATCCAAACCGTATTCGAAGAGCTATTGAAGTGTGTTTGCAAACCGGAAGACCTTTCTCTGAACTCCGGAAAAATCAAAATAAAAAACGGGACTTCGATATTGAAAAGATTTGCCTTATTCGTCCGCGCGAAGAGTTGTACGATCGCATCAACAGACGTGTGGAGTTAATGATGGAGCAGGGACTTGAGGAAGAGGCCCGTTCGCTATATAAATACCGTAATCTTAATGCTTTGAATACCGTGGGTTATAAAGAACTGTTTAGCTATTTTGATGGTGCGATTTCTTTGGAGCAGGCTGTTGCAGATATTAAAACTCACAGCCGTCGCTACGCCAAGCGGCAGATTACCTGGTTTAAGCGTGATGATTCATACCGTTGGGTGGAGGCTGATGATTGGCACGGGCTGGTTGAGTAAGGGAATGGCGCGTGGTTTTTATCTTCTGCTGATGTATAAATAACAAAAAAAACCGGACGATCGAATCGCCCGGTTTTGTATTATTGTTAAATATTTTCTTATTCAATTACTTCAGTTGCTGTGAATTCGATTTCAACCTGGTAAGTACCTTTTTTAAGATCCTGCTCGAAAAGACTCTGAGAGTTCATGT
>CAZQNY010000086.1:1585-13886 GCA_964594665.1 uncultured Bacteroidales bacterium | reverse complement strand
TCAAGCAGTCGGCACAACTATACCGTAATGCAGGTGTTGAAAATGTGGAGGTGAAACTTTATGACGATGTTCGCCATGAGATTCTTAATGACAATAAAAGGGAGGGTGTTTATTCAGATATTTTGAATTGGGTAAAAACAGCGCATTAAACAACCCGTAAAAAAAGCGCGAAGAAGGCCTGATTACCTCTTCGCGCTTACTATATATCTTCGCGTCTTCCCGCCATAGCGTTAAAACATATTAATAACTGGCCTCAAACTGCTTCAAAAAGCGCAGGTCGTTTTCAAAAAACAGTCGTAAATCGTTGATCTGGTATTTAAGCATGGTGATTCGCTCTATACCCATGCCAAAGGCAAATCCGGAGTATTTCAGTGAATCAATACCACAGTTTTCCAGAACATTTGGGTCTACCATACCACATCCAAGAATCTCAACCCATCCGGTATATTTACAGATGTTACAACCTTTACCACCGCAAATCATGCAGCTGACATCCATCTCTGCCGATGGCTCGGTAAACGGGAAATAGCTGGGTCGAAGCCTGATATCGGTGCTTTCACCAAACATCTCTTTTGCAAAGTAGAGTAACGTCTGTTTCAGGTCGGCAAACGACACCTTTTCGTCCACATAGAGGCCTTCCACCTGATGGAAGATACAGTGTGCCCTGGCAGAGATAGCCTCATTGCGGAATACCCTTCCCGGGAAGATCATGCGTATCGGAGGTTTGGTGTTTTCCATGGTACGAACCTGTACCGAAGAGGTATGTGTACGCAGCGCAATGTCCGGGTCTTTTTCGATAAAAAAGGTATCCTGCATATCGCGTGCGGGGTGTTCTTCAGGGAAGTTCAGGGCCGTAAAGTTGTGGAAGTCATCCTCAATTTCAGGGCCTTCCGCAACGGTAAAGCCAATACGTCCGAAAATATCTATAATCTCATTTCTGACAATCGACAAAGGGTGGCGAGAACCGGCATTATTCCAGTTTACAGGGCGGGTGAGATCCAGTCCGCTATCAGTATTTTCTTCTCTTTCATCAAGAATGGCCTTAAAGTGTTCAATTTGTTCCTGCGCTTTTTTCTTCAGGGTGTTTAATAGCACGCCCACCTCACGTTTCTGTTCGTTTGGAACATTTCTGAATTCTCCAAAAAGTGTAGGAATAGCACCTTTTTTCGACATATATTTAAGGCGGAATTCCTCCATCATAGCATCACTGTCTGCTTTGAAGGATTCCATTTCCTGAATAAGTTGTTCTATTCTCTCTTTCATGATGTGCTTTATTCAATAATTCGTGCTTTCATGGTAATGGCCTCAACGGGTTTGTCCATACGACCGGTTTTTGCTGCAGCAATTTTATCCATTACCTCAAATCCATCAATAAGTTCCCCAAAGATGGTATACTCCCCATCGAGGTGTGGTGCGCCGCCGATTTCAGAGTAAACAGCGATTTGATCATTGGAAAAAGGTTTTCCCATACGTATTCCCAGAGATTTCATTTCGTCGGCGGAAAATTTACGGCCATCGACAATATAGAACTGTGATCCGGAGGAACGCTTTTCAGGGTTTACCTGATCGCCTTTACGGGCAGCTGCCAGCGCACCTCTTTTATGCATCATCCCGGGAACGATCTCTGCTTCAATGGTATAGCCTGCATCTTTCATGCCGCCATTGTGCCCGCCACCCTGAATCATAAAACCTTTGATGATACGATGAAACTCCGAGCTGTCGTAAAAGCCTTCTTTCACCAGTTTGATAAAATTATCACGATGAATAGGAGTTTCATTGTACAATTCCACCACCATGGTTCCCATGGAGGTTGTTATTTCAACTTTCGTTCTCTTTTCTTCCTGTGCCTGTGTAGTCATCACAATAGTCATTAAAAAAAGCGATAAAACAATAAGTTTACGCATAAGTATAATTATTTAACACGTTTAACAGTCATTTTTACATCCACTACAGGGCGATCCATAGCATTGGTCTGTACAGCGGCAATTTTATCAATAACGTCAAGGCCTTCGACAACTTCGCCAAAAACAGTGTACTGGCCATCGAGGTGAGGGATACCGCCGATTGTAGTATATGCTTCACGCGCTTCGGGAGAGATTTTCCATTCGTCATCAGGAATCATTTCATCCAGCTGCGGTTGTAAAGCAATCAGTTTATTGTTAAGTTCTTCATTTTTACCAGCTTCCTGGAGCGTCTGCAGTTCATTGCGGAAAGCTTCATTGGCGGGGTCCTGGATAAACTTACCAAATGCAGCTCTTCGTGCCTGAGAAAGTTTGTTTTGTTCCAGGTTGTCCATTTCATCGTTGGTATATACTTTACCCTGTGCAATATAGAACTGTGATCCGGAGCTTTTTCTTTCGGGGTTCATGTTGTCGCCGGTACGGGCGGCAGCAAGGACACCCTTTTTATGAAAATGCGCAGGAGTTATCTCAGCATCAACCTGGTACCCGGGGCCACCGTTGCCAAGGTTCTGATCAGGAGTAGCATCTTTTGATTCAGGATCTCCGCCCTGGATCATAAAACCATCAATTACGCGGTGGAAAAGAAGATCATTATAAAAGCCTTCTCCGGCAAGCTTCAGGATATTCTCCTTGTGGAGCGGGGTATCGTCATAAAGCTTAACTTTCATATCACCATATTCAGTGGAGATAAGCAGCATATCGCCGGTATTGTTATTCTGGTTACAGGCTGTAAAGGCAACGGCCACAACGCTCAGGAGGAGAAAGAATCTTTTCAAAACAGTATTTTTTAATGATTAATAATAAATTGGATGCAAATGTAGTGATTGTTTGGCAAACAATACAGTTTCCGGATGTTAAGGGTTCTTAATGGCCCTTGTTCTCAACCTTCATAGCATTATAACATGCCCTGCAAAGTGGCTCGTAACTATCGGTTTCGCCCAGAACTACAAGCTTGTCATTACATACCGTACGGTGTGAGTATTGTGCCAGATTGCCACATTTTACACAAATGGCATGTACTTTATCAACAAATTCTGCTGATGCCATTAAGCCCGGCATGGGACCAAAGGGTTTTCCTGTATAGTCCATATCAAGACCGGCACAGATAACCCGTACACCATTGTCGGCCAGCTTGTTGCATACATTGATAAGCTCCATATCAAAAAATTGGGCTTCGTCGATTCCTATTACATCCACATCATTGGCATAAAGCAAAATCTGTGATGACGATTCTACAGGAGTGCTTTTAATCGCCTTATCATCGTGCGATACCACCTGCTCTTCATCATAACGCGTGTCAATAACCGGTTTGAAAATTTCTACTTTCTGTCGTGCAATGCGGGCACGGTTAAGTCGTCGGATCAGTTCTTCGGTTTTCCCTGAAAACATCGATCCGCAAACAACTTCTATCCAGCCTGTTCGGCGGCCCGCATTATTTATATGTTCATAAAACATGGGCGTATTGTGATCTTTTATACCTTTAAGGCACTATTTGGAACAAAAATATAAAAACCTTCAATGCCATTAAACATATTTGATATGGATAAGAAAATTGTTCAGCAAGTAATTTTGGAAACCCTTGAGGCTGTGAACGATCAGGTAAAAATGATTAGTGGTTATCAAGATAAAATCCCCTGGATTGAAATTGATATTACCAAGGACTACCTGAGAACCCTGTATGAGAATATTCTGGTTCTCGAAAGGTATAATGGTGTTGAAACAAGCCAAAACATCCAGGGGCAACCCATAAATGAAAACGAGGCATCACAATTCCCTGAGCAGGAAAATAACTTTTTTGCACCGGCAGAAAAACCGGAAAATGTCAAAAATGAAGAAAAAGTGATTGCTGTGGAAGAAAAAGAAGATAAGGAACAGCTGCAACAGGTTCAGGTGGAGAAAGAAGCTCCGGCAGAAACAATATTACCTGAAAAAACTCCTCAAACACCTCCTGATAACAGCATGGAAAAAACTGAAGATCACGAGGAAGAACCTGAGAAAAAAAATGTTCTTAAGAAAAACAAAAAAAAGAAAGATAAAAAAGCAGCAAAACAGGATGAAAGCGGCGATCAGAAAAAGACAAAGGATACAAAACCACAGGAATTAAAGATTTTTGATTTAGAAGAAGATAATAGTGAGTCGATAGAACCGCAAAAAGAGGGGAAGACTATTGCTGACCAATTATCAGTTGAAAAAAAGTCCATTGGTGAAACAATGAATCAACAGGAAAAAACGCTGGCTGAAAATATCGGGAAGAAACCTATTCGCAAGCTCTCATCAGCAATTGGGATTAACGATAAGTTCTATTTTGTCAATGAACTTTTTAAAGGTGTTTTAACGGATTATAATGAAACCATTAATGTACTGGATAGTGCTGCCGATTTTGAAAATGCCCGACAAATCATGGATAATAAAATCTCTCAGTATAACTGGGACAGCAGCAGTGAGCCCTGTATGAAGCTCCGTGAATTTGTAGAACGTAAATATCAGTAAAACCTATTCGTATGCCTGTTTTATTTCTGGTGCCAACACCCATCGGGAACCTGGAAGATATGACTTTCAGAGCTGTAAGAATTCTTCAGGAGGCCGATACCATCCTTGCGGAAGACACACGTGTTACGGCTAAATTATTGAAACACTATGACATTGGAACCCCAATGCAGTCGCATCATCAGTATAATGAGCATAAAAGTGTTAGTCATCTGGCTGATCGCATGGAGCAGGGAGAGACCATTGCTTTGGTAACTGATGCCGGTACTCCGGGGATTTCTGATCCCGGCTACCTGTTGGTACGCGAGTGTGTGAGCAGAGGTCTTGAGGTGTCGTGCCTGCCCGGTGCAACGGCTTTTGTGCCTGCACTGGTGAATTCGGGGTTGCCCAATGACAGGTTCTTTTTTGAGGGTTTCCTGCCACATAAAAAGGGTCGTAAATCAAGGCTGGAAAAGCTGGCAACACTGGAACATGCCGTGGTATTATATGAAAGCCCCTACCGTTTGGCAAAATGCCTCTCGCAGCTGGCCGAAGCATTTGGGATTGATCGTAAGGCTGCGGTGTGCCGCGAAATTTCAAAATTGCATGAAGAAACAAAACGAGGCACACTAAAGGAGCTTGAAGAGTATTATACGCAGCACCCGCCAAAAGGAGAAATCGTAATTGTCGTCGAAGGCTTTTCAGCAAAAGAAAAACGCAAAGAATCATCCGAAGAATAATACAATGCCCTATACCTATAATTATCCCCGTCCCTGTGTTACTGTCGACGCAGCATTACTGTCGAAGAAAAACAACGCCCTGCGTATTCTCTTAATCCGGCGTGGCAATGAGCCCTTTAAAGGAATGTGGGCTCTCCCGGGAGGCTTCGTGGATATGGATGAAACCTGCGAACATGCCGCCGTGCGGGAGCTGGAAGAAGAAACATCGCTGTCGGAAATCCCCCTGAGGCAGTTCCGAACCTATAGCGCCGTATACAGGGATCCCCGACATCGTACCATCTCAGTTGTTTATTATGCTGTGGTGAATGAAAATGAACTTTCTGCTATGGCAGGCGATGATGCTGCCGAGGCTGATTGGTTCTGTGTTAATGACCTTCCACCATTGGCTTTCGACCATGAAATGATAATTGATGAGTTGATTTCATTTGTTTAAATTATTCTTACTACTTTTACCCCTCAAAAGAAACAACCATGAAAAAGAATCTTAGCGCAATAATGATTGCAATCATTGCAGTGATGGCTATAACAATATCCTGCAAACATCCTCAACCGGACGAATTAATAATTGGTACCTGGAAAGTGGATACCATCATGTCAGAAAATGTGGATACCTCTATGGTTTCAATGGCTCAACTGCAGCAAGCTCTTGCCATGCAACAGCAGGTCTATTTCGTAATCCATGAAAATGGTCAGATGGATCTCGTATCTCCTTTTGGTGCAAAAACAGCAAATTGGGAAATGAATAACGACAGCCTGATACTCAGGGCAACCTTTATTGATAATAAGCAAGTCAGCGAAATTCAGTTTGATGAAATTACTGCCGAAAGCCTTGTTCTTGTGGAAAAATCAAAAAGCGGAATTTTCACAACAATGTATAAAAAGCAGTAAAACTGGCAAAAGCAAAAACTGTCAGGTCTGTAAAAAGGACAAATACTCCACCATCCCGGCACTACACGAATGTGATGCCGGGATTTTTGTATTCCCGAAATTTCAATACCTTTGAAATCAGATAATGATACAAGTACCTCTTTAATAGCATATTATTATAAATGAAATACAGGTACTTACAGAACCCTGAACTTTTAACTGGTTTTTACAGCGCGATACTATGAACGAAACTTTTACCATTGTCCTTTATTCATGTGCAGCAGGACTGCCCATCATTATTGGTGGTTTGATATCTTTCTATTTACAGAAACGTAGTTTTAAGTATAAAAATGAGTGGAATCATTTTATCACTGCTTTTGGTGGCGGTGCATTGCTGTCAGCAATAGCATTTGTTCTTATTCCCGAAGCTGTTTCCGATTTGACACTATTAGAGATAATTTTTATTTTTATTAGCGGAACTGTTGCATTTATGCTTTTGGATATTCTGGGTAGCAGGTTAGGTGGTTCTGTGGCACAGGTAATTTCTATGATGATGGATTTTATTCCTGAAGCCCTGGCGCTGGGAGCATCATTTGCCTTGCATCCCAGTTTCGGATTACTCATCGCCATCTTTATTGGTTTACAAAACCTTCCCGAAGGATACAATTCATTTCTGGAGCTAAGCACCATGATGAGTAAACGGAATGCATTATTTCTAATGCTTGGACTTAGCTTTGTGGGAATATTTGCTGCCCTTACCGGGGAAATGCTATTAAGCGAAAATGGCAAACTCGTGGATTCCATCATGCTCTTTGCCGGTGGCGGAATTCTTTATCTTATATTTCAGGATATTGCACCACTTGCAAAGGTTGAAAAAGACTGGCTCCCGGCAACAGGTGCCAGCTTTGGCTTTCTTCTGGGAATGATCGGCGAGAAGATTCTCAAGTGAGTTTCTTCCATAAATTTTTTGAATGCTTAGTTTCAGCCCCCCAGGTCTCTGCTACCTGTGATTGTTATGGTTATAAGGTTTTTTTGTATATTGAACGAAAATATCTTTTTCGATATGAATAACCTATGAATACGATGTTCCAGCAAGCAAAAATGGGTATCCCTTTTGTTTGTTAAGACGATATAATTGTTTACAGGTTTTTGAATTTATCGCTTATTGATACATATATGGCACACTATTTAAAGAAAGAGTTATACGATCTTGTAAAATCAGATGAGCGTATATTTGATTTTTTACAACAGGGCTCAATGGATGGACTATGGTACTGGGACCTTAAAGAACCGGAGAATGAATGGATGAATGCGCGTTTTTGGGAAACCCTGGGATACAATCCGCAAGAGATGCCTCATCTGGCTAGTGCCTGGCAGGATATCATTAATCAGGAAGACCTGAAATTAGCAGTTGATAATTTTAATAAGCATCTGGCCGACCCAAACCATCCCTATGATCAGGAAGTACGATATACACATAAAAACGGCTCTGTCGTATGGGTTAGGTGTCGTGGAATGGCCATTCGCGATGAACAGGGAAACCCAACCCGGATGTTGGGTGTGCATCAGGATATTACTGCTTTAAAAAATGCTAAGCAGATCCTTTATCAGGAAGAACAAAAGGCATTAGATAATTTTGAGAAATATAAAGCCATGTATGAAAATACACCTTTGGCTTTTCAATCACTCAATAACGATGGGAATATTATTGATGTAAATCCCCAATGGTTGAAAATCCTTCAATATCAGCGGGATGAAGTGATTGGTAAATGGTTTGGTGATTTTCTGCATAATGATTGTGTCGATTATTTTACAAAGAACTTTTCCGAATTCAAAAAACAGGGCTGTATCAACAATGTACAGTTCAAAATGAAAAAGAAAAACGGAGAATTTATCGATGTCTCTTTTGAAGGCTGTGTAGGTTACAATGACAAGGAAGAGTTCAGACAAACCTATTGTACTTTTAAGGATATTACAAAGCAGAAGCGAGCGGAAGAGAAGTTGATATTTTTAAACAAGTCAATTACAGAGCTACTAACAATAGATAATAAAAAACAACTATTTGGATATTTTACAGAATCCATAAAATCTGTTTATCCTGAAACAATTGTACTATATGTTTCAATTAATGGGAAAAGTTGTATATCAACCCTTGAGTCGATTGCAGGATTAGAAAGCTCTATTCTGAAACACCTTCAGAAAGTTGTGAGTGGAAAAATAATCGGCAGGCAATATGCACTTACAGAAAAACATCTGGAGATTTTCCGCAAGGGGCAATTCCATAATTATTCTGGCAACCTGGCTGATTTTTCCGACAATCAGTTTCCTGTTGCCGGAATAAAAATGATCCAAAAGCTATTAAAGATTAATCAAATATATACTATTGGTATAAATAAAGAAAATGGTTTATTGGGAGCACTACACCTTATTACTTTAAATGATACGGAAATAAACGATGGAAGCTTTTTGGAAACTTATACCGCTCATTTTGCAGCACTTGTTGAAAATCTGAATATCAAAACACAACTGCAGGAAGCAAAAGATCAATACCATAGTCTTGTTGAAGCTACACCTAATATTATACTTACTCATACGCTTGATGGAACCATCACCTATATAAACGAAAATGGTGCAGAGCTTTTCGGATTAGACCAGACCTTGATAGTTGGCCAAAACCTTAATGCTTTATTGGGTGAGAAACAATCCATTAAATTTGCAGAGAATATGAAGAAATTGCTTTCATATAAACAGGGGGAAAGACTAAAGAAGGAAACAAAAATTGAAATAAATAGTAGGATTAAAGATTTTGAATTGGTTGGAACTCTGCTGTATGCAGATACTGAAGCTGATGAAGTTTTGCTTTATGCTACGGATATTACAGACCGAAAAATGGCGGATGATAAACTTAAGGAGAGTGAAGAGAAATTCAGGACTATTTTTGAGCATTCTCCTGTCATGATTGATGCTTTTGATAAAAACGGAAAGTGCATACTGTGGAATAAAGAATGTGAAAATAAACTTGGATATACACTGGAAGAAATCAATCAGTCAGAGAATCCTATAACTCTTTTTTATCCGGATGCTAATATTCGTGAAGCTGTCTTAAAGACCATCATAAAAAAACCTGATAAGAGATTCAGGGAATGGAACCCTATAACCAAAAATGGTGAGAAGCTACCTTCTCTCTGGGCGAATTTTAGAATTTCTGATGAATTTATAATAAGCATTGGTCTCGATATCTCGAAGCGAAAAGAGGCTGAAGAAGCCTTACTTCTAAGTGAAGCCAGATTTAAGGCCTTGCATAATGCTTCATTTGGTGGGATTACAATTCATGATAAAGGTGTGATTCTGGAATGTAACAAAGGCCTTTCGGAAATTACCGGGTATGAGACCGAGGAGCTTATTGGAATGGACGGACTGCTGCTGATTGCTGAAGAATCCCGTGATATGGTAATGGACCACATCACTTCCGGATATGAAAAGCCTTATGAAGCTGTTGGCATCCGTAAAAATGGAGAAAAGTATCCCTTGCGTTTGGAAGGAAGACAAATTCCTTATCAGGGTAAAATTGTAAGAGTAGTTGAATTCAGGGATATAACAAAACAGAAAAAGATAGAATTTGCGTTAATAGAAGCCAAAGAAAAAGCTGAGGAGAGCGACCGGCTGAAAAGCGCTTTTTTATCTAATATGAGTCATGAAATACGTACGCCCATGAATGGCATCCTGGGATTTACAGAGTTGCTTAAAGAACCCGGTTTAAGTGGTGATGAACAGGAAAAATATATTGAAATAATAAGAAAAAGCGGTGAGCGCATGCTCGATACTGTAAATGACATTATTGATATTTCAAAAATTGATGCCGGGCAAATGGAAGTAGCCAGCAATAATGTGAATATTCAAGAGGAATCCGGGTATTTGTATGAGTTTTTTAAAGGTGAAGCTTTTTCTAAAGGGTTGGAAATGAGTTTTACAAATAAACTGTCTGAAGGAGATTCCTTTATACTGACCGACAGGTTGAAAGTTATTTCCATAATTTCCAATCTGATCAAGAATGCTATTAAATACACGGATGAAGGAACCATTAATGTTTTTTGTTCCCGACAGGAGTCACAGCTGGTTGTCAAAGTTTCTGATACAGGGATAGGAATTTCAAAAGAGCGTGTAGATTCCATTTTTAATCGTTTTGAACAGGCGGATATCAGTGATGTTCATGCACGAGAAGGATCAGGATTGGGGCTCTCAATCTCTCAGGCTTATGCTGAGATGCTGGGAGGTGAAATTACTGTAGAGTCAGAACCCGGGAAAGGTTCAGTATTTATTTTATCATTACCATGGACACAACACCATGATGTTGTAAAAAGTACCAGGGAAAGAATGGAGACCACAACCGTTGAAGATATTCATACAGCGAAAATATTAATCGTTGAAGATGATGACACGAGTTTTGAGCATCTTTCTATATTAGTTGGTAGTGTTTCTAAATATGTTGTAAGGGCTGAAAATGGTAAAGATGCTGTTGATTTCGTCAGAAACAATAATGTTGACCTGATTTTAATGGATATAAAATTACCGATAATGACCGGCTATGAAGCCACAAAAGAGATCAGGAAATTTAACATGGATGTAATAATAATTGCACAAACTGCCTATGCATTAAGTGGCGAGCGGGATACCGCCCTGGCCGCAGGATGTAATGATTATATTTCTAAACCGATAGACAAAAATCAGCTTCTAAAGTTGATGAAGAAGTACTTATAGGAATATCATCATAAAGAAAAATATCAACCAGCAACAGCGAAATCAGGCAATAGGGTATCAATGTCAGCTCTGGTAGTAAATCGATATGGAGAGCAGAAGAGACTTTGGCTTCCTTGATGAGTATGGGGAAATTATGTTTGACAACATATAATCTCTCAATAAACTTCATGGTAAATTAAAAAGGAACACAGTGTTTCACAATGTGAGCGCAATGTTCCGCAGGGTATTTTTCAGCAAAGCAGAAATTGACACTGCGTTCCTTATAATTTAACGGGAATATGAAAGACGTTAAACTATTCTAACCAAATAGTAATTCTTTTTCCCTCTCTGAGCTAAGATATACTTTTCATTAAGCAGGTCTTTCGCTTCAACCATGTAGTCATCCTTCACCTTCTCTTTATTGATGGAGATGGCGTTTTCTTTGAGGCTGCGTCGCGCTTCACCCTTTGATTTCATAAAGCCTGTCTTTTCAGAAAGAAGATCTGCCACAGGGATACCTGCATCAATGTCAGCTTTACTAACCTCTGCCATTGGTACACCCTCAAAGACGGCCAGAAGCGTCTGTTCATTGAGTTTTCTTAGGGTCTCAGTTGTGCCTTTTCCAAAGAGTATTTGTGAAGCCTCAACGGCGGAGTTATACTCCTCTTCCGAGTGCACACGACAAGTCAGGTCTTTTGCCAGCGCTTTCTGCAGGAGTCGCATATGTGGAGTTTCCATATGTTCGATAACCAGCTTGTCGATGGTCTCTTTGTCATAAAGCGTGAAAATCTTTATGTACTTCACTGAGTCTTCGTCGGAGCAGTTGAGCCAGAACTGGTAGAAAGCGTACGGAGATGTTTTTTCCGGATCAAGCCAAACGTTTCCTGACTCTGTTTTGCCAAATTTCGAGCCATCGGCTTTGGTAATCAAAGGGCAGGTAAGTGCAAAAGCTTCGCCCTGCGCAATGCGACGGATCATCTCAGTACCGGTGGTGATATTACCCCACTGGTCAGAACCGCCCATCTGGAGTTTACAATTCTTCTCTCTGTATAGGTTGAGGAAGTCGTAGCCCTGCACCAGCTGATAAGTGAATTCCGTAAACGACATACCAGCCTTTGAATCCGCACCCAGGCGTTTCTTAACCGAATCTTTCGACATCATGTAGTTCACTGTAATATGTTTACCTACGTCGCGTATGAATCCCAGAAAAGAGAACTCTTTCATCCAGTCGTAGTTGTTTACCAGCTCTGCAGCGTTTGGTGCATCAGTTTCAAAATCGAGGAATTTTGCAAGCTGCTTTTTCAGGCATGCTTCATTATGGCGAAGAGTTGGCTCATCAAGCAGGTTGCGTTCCTGTGACTTTCCTGAGGGGTCACCGATCATTCCTGTTGCTCCACCCACCAATGCCAGTGGCTTGTGGCCTGCTGACTGAAAATGTTTCAGCATCATCACGCCTACCAGGTGGCCAATGTGCAGTGAGTCTGCAGTAGGATCAATACCTACATATAAAATCCTTAATTCACTTTTTTT
>CAZQNY010000086.1:0-1575 GCA_964594665.1 uncultured Bacteroidales bacterium | reverse complement strand
AGTTGCTCTTCCGTTCCCGGCATCATATCGTGGATCATCCCACGCCATTTCAGTTCCTCTACAAAGTTCATATTTCCCTGATTTCAATGTTTTGACCGCAAAGATAATGTTTTGAGTCAAACGATTAACCTGTCTGTGGACTACTTTTTTCATTATCTTTGCTGCATAAAATGCAAAGTTATGTTACTACTTGGAATGTTTGGTGGTTGGGAGATTGTAGCGATTGTACTTGTTGTACTGCTTCTTTTTGGTGGCCGTAAAATCCCTGAAATGATGCGCGGTCTGGGTAAAGGAGTAAGCTCGTTTAAGCAAGGTCTTAGTGAAACAGATGACCCCGACGATAAGAAAATTGAAGAAAAAAAATAACCCGTTTATAGGGTGAAATATTTTTCCAATGAAAACATTGGGTAATTTATTATGGCTTCTTTTTGGTGGCCTGGCAACAGCATTGGAATATCTTGTCGCCAGTATACTGATGATGGTGACCATTATAGGTATCCCTTTTGGCGTGCAATCCATGAAAATGGCATCATTATGTATCTGGCCTTTTGGCGCTGATGTACGTAAAAAAGAGACCCCCTCAGGATGCCTCAACACTGCTATGAATATTCTATGGTTTTTCCTTGGCGGAATATGGATTGCTTTAACTCATTTTGCTTTTGGAATCCTGCTCTCCATAACGATTATTGGTATTCCTTTTGGGAAGCAGCATTTTAAGCTTGCCGGTATTGCTCTCACCCCTTTCGGTAGAGAAGTTGTTCGTTAAATAACCTCAGTAAGAACAAACGCAACATCCATATTGTAACTGCCTTTTTTGAAGTCCTGCTCCATCAGCGATTCGCTCTGCATATTGCCATTTCCGGTACCCATTTCCCAGTAAATCACAAACGAATTGTCATCCTCATCACCGGCATTGCTCTGGTTCCCCTGGCGCCCCAATAAAACGGTCTCTGTAGTTTCAAGAGCAAGAGGGTTATTCTTTGCGTAATTTTTAACCTTATTGGTACCAGTGAAATTAACTTTCACCCCTACGTTATCTGTTGTGATTTCATTCAATCCGTCGCTGTGCATCATATTCGACTGAGCAACAACAGAGAGACTCCAGTTCGAAGTACTTACAACAGAACCCGAAGTAATATTGGATGCATTTTTATCAGCTGCCGCTACGCCGTTATTATAATCCTCGATGCTGGTAAAATCAAACATGATTGGCGTTGTAGAGAGATTCAGAAACATGGTGGATTCCATTTTTACATTTATTGTAACAACTTCGGAATCGTTGGCCTGACCAAAAACAATATTCATTGCTGAAGCAAATACTATAACCGTAAGGAGTGAGATAAGTTTTTTCATGTCTGTACTGTTTGTTGTTGCGCGTGCGTACAGGCAAGTGGTGTGCCAGAGGGAGTGGCTGACGGTTATCGGTTGTCGGTTGTTGGTTGTGGGTTATTGTAAGGTGTTGGTTATAAGAGGTGTAAGTTTTTTGGTAAGGGTTGGTTATGTTCCCGGTTCCCGGTTCCCGGTTGTTGGTTATTGGGTAATTTTGTGCGGAAATCCGCAGGGTTGTGCGGAAAT
>CAZQNY010000085.1:3160-13957 GCA_964594665.1 uncultured Bacteroidales bacterium | reverse complement strand
TTGCAAATCTAAAGCTATTTGGTAATTTTGCCAAATGAAAAAATACCTGACACTCATAGCAGTAATCTGCATCGCATTGACAACCAATGCGCAAACCATAAAAAACGTTAAAGCAGCGGATGCTTACGACATTATTACCAAGCGCGACACCGCCGCCACAATGCTGATCGACGGCAGAACCGCCGCCATGTTTGCGGAAAAACATATTCAGGGTGCTACCTGCATCAATGCTTTTCAAGAAGACCTCGCAGGTGCACTTCACGAATACATGGATGTTAAAACGCTAATCGTATATTGTTCCAATCACCGCAGATCCGACACCATTATCGCTAAGCTTAAGGAAATGAACTACAATGGAAAGATAATCTTTATCTCGGATGGTATTAATGGTTGGATCGCTGCAGGATTTGAAATAATTAAACCTAAAATCCAATAATATGAACAAACAGATAGAACAGGAATACGCTGAAAAGGCGGATGTCTTTAAAGCGCTGGGGCATCCTACCCGCCTCTTTATAATTCATGCTATAAAAGATGAACCCATGTCGGTGAAAGAGCTGACCGAAGCGGTGGGAATTGACATCTCTACCATGTCGAAACATCTCGACATTCTTAAAAAACATAAAATCATCGAAGGTCGGAAGGAGAAGAACTTTGTCTATTACAAACTGGCCATTCCATGTGTACTGGATTTTATGACTTGCGCCATTAAAGTCATCAATAAAAAATAAAAAATTTAAAATAGTGATTGGTTATTTTGCCAAATGGAAAAGCGGTAAATCTAAATTTGGATTCAGAGAATACCCAATATCAAAACATTAATATCAGAAAAGAGATGAATGAAATTGAAAGTGTAATTAGCGAAATGGACTTTCAGTACTTTGGTACTGCACAACACAAAATGATGCCGGAAGCCTTTCTGGCTAGTGAAAACACCCTCTTCCTCGATGTGAGAGCACAGGAAGAGCTGGAGACTGTAAAACTTCCCTTGAAACACCATTGCGAGGTGCTCGAAATCCCCACCGACGAGATTCCTGCGCGTATTAATGAAATCCCCAAAGACAAACTTATCGGCGTATTTTGTTCTGCCGGCGTTCGTGCCACCATCATCTTCGCCTACCTCAAAAGCAAAGGCTACAACGCAAAAATTATCCCCGGCGGTTATGCTCCGTTGATGGAAGCGTTGTTGCCTGGAAAACTGTATAAACACATTAATAAGTAAGCGCCGTTATGAGTGTTTGGATACTTGCAGTCATCATCATGCTAATAGCATTTTTGATGACTATGACGGGTCGTGGCGGTGGAAACTTCTACGTATTGGCGCTGGTGCTGTCGGGCATTACCATGAACCTGGCAGCATCGACAGGCCAGTTTATCCTGATGTGTTCGTCGCTGATGGCGGCTATTCTCTTCAGCAAACAGAAAAAGAATCACTGGAAGCTGACCATTCTTTTGGGTGTGTTGATCTTTATCTCGGCCTTTGCCGGCGGTTTCTTCGGGCAGTATTTCGATGAAAAAGTGCTGAAAGTTGTCTTTGCCATTGTGATGTTTGTGGCCGCGATACTTATGTTGCGCAAGCCAAAGCAGAAGACCAGAACCGACCGCAAATGGGTTGTTGCCCTGAAATCCAACGGCGAGACCTATTACGTCAACCTGCTGGTCACAGTACCGATTGTACTGTTGACAGGATTTCTCTCGGGGATGGTAGGTGTTTCGGGTGGTTCCTTTTTGGTGCCATTGATGATCCTGACCATGAGTGTGCCGATGCATGTGGCTGTAGGCACCTCTACGATGCTGGTAACGATCTCCGCTGCGGCAGGTTTCTTCGGGCATCTTGGCGCTGGTTTGTTCGACATGAGTCTCGCCATACCGTTAGCTGTTGGTGGTATGATTGGTGGTTTTGCCGGTGCGAAGATGGCGCTGAAATCCAAACCCAAAAACCTGAAATACCTCTTTGCCGGCACGCAACTGGTGGCGTCGGTGATTATGATTATTAATGTGCTGTAATAACACGGTGCCTTCGGCTGAGCTCAGGTACCTCCCTGGTTCATAATAATGTACTTCCGGTAGGTGCTCAAGCGGAGCCGAGAGCACCGGTTTACGCCGGCTTTGTATGAGCCACAATGGCGTAACTCCGAGCGGCAGCGCGGGGGAAGAACGGCATTGGATATCACTAATTAGAAATAACGTCAGGTTAAACTTCATAAAACATTAAATTGTGAAAATAGGAGAGTGAAAAATGTGAGATCGTTTGATTCCATTCAGTTGTGACAAAGAAATTCCGTATCTTGCGCATAATAGGGATTAACCTTTAAACTATTTCTTAAAGCTTTTAATACAATAATAATTTTGAAGCACTCTATTTATATTCTTCTGATAATTAAGTTTTTATTCATTAATTGTTCGTTTGCTGCAAATATCGACAGCCTTCAGTTTGAACTAAATAAGGCTTCAGAGCAGGAGAAAATTGATATTTATATTCAATTGAGTAAGGTAAACTGGACTGTTTCTCCAAGTAAAGGTCTTTTCTATGCCAATGAAGCTGCCGAGCTTGCTGAAACATTTGGAGAACGACAAAAGCAGGCCAAAGCCTTACTCTATGGAGGTGTAAATGCCTGGTTCATGGGTGTTTATGATAATGCCATCGCTTATTACCAGAAATCGTTGTTCATAGCACGGGATATTAAGAATGATCGGCTGTGTGCATATAACCTTAATAACCTGGGGATGGTTAATTCCTATCTTAAAAATTATGATAAGGCTATTGAATATTATACAGAATCATCAAAATTAATTATAAACCTTGGAGATACTATAGAACATGCCAAGGTAGTCAATAATATTGCAGAGCTCAATATGCTAACGGGAAACCTTGATTTGGCATTGGAACAGATGCTGTCAGTTATAAAAACCGTTGAAAACTCAAACGAACAAATATTTTTAATATGGCTATATAATGATATTGGTGCAGTATATTATAAAAAAAATAACTATCAGCAGGCATTGTTTTATTATTCCAAAGCCATTAATATAAGTAATAAGATTGGTAATACGTTGGGAAAATCAGTATCGTTGAATTCTATGGGTGAGGTGTATTTACAAACAAAGGAATATGAAAAAGCCAGTAGTTGTTTTTTTGATGCATTAGACCTTGCAACAAATGTGGATGCACAGGAAAATATCAATGAACTGTATCGCAATATCTCCGATTATTATGCTTTAATTGGAAATTATAAAACTTCACTTGATTATTTTAAATATCATAAGCAGCTTAGTGATAGTATATTAAATGAAAACAGAATTCATACAATCGTAGAGATGCAGTCGCGATATGAATTGGAAACTGCAGAAAATGAGAATCAGTTATTGCAGAAAAATATTGAGCTCCAAAAACTAACGCTGAAGAAAAATAAAAATCAAAGGACCTATCTCTTTATCACACTTCTTTTAACTGTACTTCTGATTTTTCTGATTTATAGCAGATTGTTGGTAAAAAAACATAAAAATAAGGTTCTTAATGAAAAAAATCAGATAATTAACGGGCAGAAGATCGCCTTATCCGAATCACTGACCGAACAGAAAAAGCTTAATGAAACGCTTGAAGAACAAAAGAAAAAGCTTATTGATGCCAAAAATATTTTGCATGAAACCAATGGAAAACTTAAAGAGATAAATGCTACCAAAGACAAGTTTTTTGCCATCATAGCACATGATTTGAGAGGCCCGATAGGAAACATTCAATCTTTTTTAACATTAATTAATGAAAACATCAATGAACTTTCTGCAGAAGAGTTGGAGTCGTTTATGTCGATGATGGAGTCTTCTGCTGCAAATACATTGGAGCTGCTTGAAAATCTTCTTACGTGGGCCCGTTCTCAAAGAGGGGAGATTACTTTTTCTCCCGGCTGGTATGATATTAAAGAAGTTATTGAGGAGGCAAAAGGCATATATGAATTTAAAGCAATCGCAAAAAAAATTACCATTATCAACCAATGCAAGGACTCCATTATTTGTCGGTTTGACAGAAATATGATAAAAACGACTATTGCGAATTTACTCAATAACGCTACGAAGTATACCCGTCAAAATGGAACTGTTATCATAAATGTGCAAAAAGATGAAGATACTATAAGAGTCTCAGTTTCTGATGATGGTATCGGTATGAACAGGGATGCTATGGATCATATATTTGAACTGGACAACAGGCGATATAGTACCGAGGGAACGGAAGGGGAAAAGGGTACTGGCCTGGGGTTAATTCTTTGCAGAGAATTTGTTGAAATGCACAAAGGAGAAATTTATGTCGACAGTGAGCCGGGCAAAGGATCTGAATTTCAATTTTCTGTTCCCTGCAGACAACAAGACAGGAATAGCAATATTGTTTTATAGTTGAAAAATCCTGAACAGAAAAGAGCTACTCTTTCTTTTTTCTTACGGATGAGTTGGAAATAGAATGTGCTGCCAGCGGTGCTGTTAGGTAGATGAAAACCAAAATCAGTATTGACTTTATAATTACTTCAAGGGTAAAAAAATAAAGCGCGACACCCAGAATGATTAGCAGGATACCAAAAGATGTTGCTTTTGTAGTAGCATGCAAGCGACTGTAAATATCCGGAAACCGAATAATTCCAATTGCAGCAACGAGAATAAAAAAACTACCTGCAAGGATCAATATGCCGATAAGTACCTGATTCATGGCTTTTGTTTTAGATAGGTGGATATTCCGATTGTTCCGATAAATGAAATCAGTGATATTACAATTACAATATCGAAGTACATCGTATCTTCAATTATTATGCTGTATAATAGAATAAAAGCCATTACAATACTTGCGGTAAGATCCATGGCAGCAATACGGTTGCTCACATCAGGGCCCTTTGCCAGACGGATGAAAACAAGGATAAAAGCCAGCAATAGTATTGCAAAACCAGCGATAATTGATATTGTCAGGAATGTGTTCATTTTACGATGCTATTTTTAGTATTTTGTCCTGTATTTTTTCTATATCTTCAATCATTTCTTCTTCAGAATTCATATATAAAATATGTACTACAAGCGTTTTACGGT
The DNA here is from genome assembly GCA_964594665.1 of uncultured Bacteroidales bacterium. GTDB lineage: Bacteria > Bacteroidota > Bacteroidia > Bacteroidales > BM520 > BM520. The sequence continues at coordinate 8,890 of CAZQNY010000085.1, read as the reverse complement.
CGTTGGTGATTTCATAGCTAAGACTTCCCGGAGTCATGGATACCAGATTGCTAAAGAGCAATAGTCCGGCGTCGGTTTTTAATCGCAAAGGGATATTTATAAATGCCGGGGTGGAACGCATTACCGGTGTAAGAATATCCCAGGCAATCAACAGGTTTGATTTCACCAGGTTGTAAAGGTAAAAGCCGAAAAATTCTATGATAAGAAGTATTTTCATTTTTAAAAATTTAATACAGATGAAATATATGTTACAGGGTCACTTAATTGTTCTGCAGCTTTCATAATGTAGTTAAAAACAGGGCTTGCGAATATTCCCAGCAGTAAGCTGGCCAGTGCCAGCAGTGCAGATGGAAAGAGCTCAGAAAATGTGATCTTTGTCTTTTTTTCTGTTGCATATTCTTCCGGCTGTGCCTTGAGAAAGGCTTCATTCCATATTTTTATCATGGAATATAATGTCAGCATACCTGTGAGAATTGCGATGGCCGTAATAAAATACTGTCCGGCATCAAAACCGGCTTTTATAAGAATAAATTTGGCAAAGAAACCCGAAACGGGAGGCACCCCTGCCAGTGCCAGCCCCGGAATAATAAATACTATGGCTACAGCAGGGTTGCTGTTGAAAAGCCCGCCAACCTTCTTCAGGTCGAAGGATCCGCGAAGCTTGTTGATTATGCCGGCAACGAGGAATACGTTGGTTTTTGCTATCATATTATGAATGGTAAAAAAAATCGCTCCGGCAATGGCCAGGGGCGTAAAGATGCCCAGTCCCATGATCATATATCCGATCTGGCTGATAATATGGTACGATAGTATTCGGCGGCTGTCATAGTATATGGATGCAGACATACCACCTATAACCATGGTAAATCCGGCCACCACCAGCAATAAATTATGCCAGAAGGCTTGCTCCTGGACGAAGAAAAGAGTGAAAAACCGTATCAGTGCATATACTCCAACCTTTGTTAACAGCCCGGCAAATAATGAAGTAACCGCAATATTTGGTGTGTGGTAGGAGGAGGGAAGCCAGAAAAACAACGGGAAAACAGCCGCTTTAATACCAAAAGCAATAAAAAAGAGTACTGCTGAAGTATTCATCATGGTGGCATTATTGTCATCAATAAGGATTTGTGCCAGATGTGCCATATTCAGTGTTCCGGTTTTACCATAAAGCAACCCAAGGCCGGCAAGGAAGAACATTGATCCGATGAGATTTAACGAGAGATACTTAATTGCTCCCTCGAGCTGTGCTTTTTTACTCCCCAGTGTAATAAGCACAAACGATGACATTAGCATTACCTCAAACCAGACATATAGATTGAACACATCACCGGTGATAAAGGCTCCGTTAACGCCCATCAATAAGGCAAAGAAAAAGACATAAAAACGTGACTCGCGGTGTGATGGGGTGAAGAATTTTGCCGCATAAATGGCGATCGCAAAACCAATAAGTGCTGTTGTGGAAAGCATTATGGCACTTAACCTGTCGATGACCAGTGTGATTCCAAAGGGCGCCTCCCATCCACCAATATATAAAACAAGTATTTCTTTTTGATCCACCTCCCGGAGTAGCCATACTGAAACAGCAAGCAGAACAATTGTTCCTGCACTGCTGATCCATTGTGCAGCTTTCGCAGACCTGACGATCATTAAAAGGATCATCATAATCAGGGGGATTATCAGGGGTAGGGCTATCGCGTTCATCAGGGCTTGTCTGTTTGTTTAAGTTGATCTAAATCGTCGGTTCCGGTAAGCTGAAAGTATTTGTATTTTAATGCAAGCGTAAAAACAATGATACCCAGCCCGATAACAATAGCCGTAAGTACAAGAGCCTGGGGCAGGGGATCTGCAACAGGTTTTGTGTCTGCAATTGTTTCATTGACAAAGGCAGGATTTCCCCTCACCACACCGGCAGCAAGAAATACCAGTATGTTGGTAGCATTACTCATAAAAATGATCCCGATAATAAATTTTAGAATGCTGCGTCGCAAGAGCATGTATACTCCTGCCGTATAAAGCACTCCGGTTAATATTGCCAACATTATTTCCATAGTTACTCTCTGTTTAATACCATTAAGAAAATCACAGTAACACCTATTACGGTAAAAAACACACCTATGTCAAAAATAAAGGGTGTTCCGATTTTTATTTCGATTGCTTCACCCAGAGGTATTTTATACCATATTCCATGCATAAGGTTTTTCCCTCGAACAATCCCGGGGATCATGCTTACGAGGATGATTGACAGTCCGGAAGCAATCAGAAACTCCGGTTTTAAGCGCATACTTTGCCTCGCTTCCCGAAAGGTATAGGCAAAGCCTTTATATACTACAGCCAGTCCTGCCAGCAGCCCGGCAATAAAACCTCCTCCCGGGAGGTTATGCCCCCGCAGCAAGGCAAAAATTGCCGCACTGAACAAAATAGCGCGAACATATCTGGATGCTATTTTCAGAATTACTGAATTCATATCTCTTTAGATCTTGTTTTTAGTAATACAAAAACTCCCAATGCAGCTATTGTTAATACGGTGACCTCACCCATGGTGTCCAGCGCTCTGAAATCCACAAGTATTACATTGACTACATTTTTCCCATAGGCTTTGGCGTAGCTGTTTTGTAAAAAATAATCTGAAATGGGATGGTTAAATTCCACATTTATCGCTTTTAGAGCCAGCAAAGTCATTATACCACCAAAAGACAGCGCAATAATGAAATCCCTGATTTTTGTTGCCCTTGATGAGAGCTTTGCAAAAACAGGTAGCTTTTGCAGGATCAATACAAACATAACAAGTATAAGTGTTTCTGCCAGAATTTGTGTGATCGCCAGGTCTACCGCACTGTAATACAGAAAAATAAGCGATATCCCATATCCAACTACACCCATTGCAATTATTGCCGTTAACCTGCTTTTGGAAACCATGGTATATAGGGTTGCCGCGATAGTGATAATGATAAGAATAGAAATATAAAAGGGTTGCAGGCTAAATTCTGTCGCCAGTGTCCAGCCCCGGGTTACATATAGCTGATATAGCAGCATTAGCGTTGTAACCACGATTATTGTCATAATATAATAACGGTTTCGGCCATGTTGTATACGGGCCGTGTTGCGTTCGGAAAGACCCACAAATCCGCTAATCATATTTGTAAATGCCTGAGTAAAGCTAAAGCTGAAAACACGGGCATTAAAAGCCGACCATTTATTGAGAAAGGCTGGCTTTTTGATGACAAAAACAGCGAGTGTTGTTCCCAAAATAACGGTAAAAATACTTAACAGAAGCACCTGATTAAAGCCATGCCATATTTTGAGATGAATATCCAGTGCTTTTGGTACCATAACCTGTAGGGCAACCTCAACCATTCTGTTGATGATTCCGGGAAAAAGTCCGTAAACCAGACTCAATAACACCAATACAGCAGGGCCTATAAGATAAAGTATTCCTTTTTCATCGGGTTTTTTGGGTAAGTCTCCCTGTTTTCCAAAAAAGAGTTTGTATCCCAGAAAAACAGAAACTGCCACCATAAAAGCATTGGCAAGCACACCAACTACGAGAATTATTAATGCGATTCCCGGCAGTTGAACTTTTGCTTCATAAATCAGCTCTTTACCAATAAAACCCAGCATGGGGGGTAGTCCGGCCATGGACAAAAGCGCAAGAAAAGTAATAATCATCGTTACCGGCATTGGTTTTGCTAATTTGCCCAATTTTGTAAGGTCGCGGGTACCGGTTTTTTTATCAATAAATCCGGCAACCATAAACAAAGTGGCTTTATAAAAAGCATGAACCAGTAAGAATACGATGGCGCTTTTTATTGACAGCCTGGTGTCGATACCAAGCATAAGCACCAGTATTCCCAAGGCGCTGATCGTGGTGTAAGCGAGTACGCCTTTAAGGTCTCTTTGGGTTAGGGCGAAATACCCTCCTATCAACATAGTGACGACGCCGACAAGTGCGATGATGTAGTTCCATTGCGGTGTATTGGCCATTACAGGGCTGAGTCGCATAAGCAGGAATACGCCTGCCTTTACCATGGTTGCAGAGTGTAGATATGCGCTTACCGGCGTTGGTGCCTGCATAGCTCCGGGAAGCCAGAAATGAAACGGAAACTGCGCTGACTTGGTAAACACTCCAAGCAAAATGAGTAGCAGTCCGGGGAAATAGTGATTGTGTGCCTGTATGGTTTCGGCACCTGCAACCCAATCACTGATGGCGTAACTCCCGACAATATTTCCTATCAGTAAGATTCCTGCCAAAAGGCTTAAACCCCCGAAGGCAGTGATAAAAAGTGATCGGAATGCCGCTGCACGGGCCTCTTCTTTTTCATTAAAATAGGTAATAAGAAAAAAGGATAAAAAGCTCGTTAGCTCCCAGAATATAAACAATTGAATCATGTTGGCCGAAAGAACCAGCCCCAGCATGGCAAAGCTGAACAGAAAAAGAAAGAAAAAGAATCGCTGCAGGTGGCCATACGATTTCATATAGGCCTGAGCATATAAAAATACCAGTACGCCGATTCCGGTAACCAGAAGTGCAAAGATGATACTGATACCATCGAGTTGAAACTGAAGGTTCAGCCCAAGTTCAGGAATCCAGCGGTAGGATTCTGTAATCACCTCCCCGGCATTGGTAACGGAGAGTTTTAAATAGAAAAAAACAAAGGCAACGAGCTGAAAAGCAGCAAGTATAATACCCCTGAAGCGATTTGCTTTCTTAGGTATGATAAAGTTGCTGAATGCAATGATCAACAGTAAAAGAAGGATTGCAGCCATAATGTCGGTTTAAGTAATCATAGCAATATAGTTTAAAAACATCAGATTGGCACAATTGTTTGAAAAATGTTTTTTAAGAACCCTTTTGCGCAAAGCGTTCAATTTGGAAATACAATAACCAACAAAACCCGATACTAACCCTTCGCGAAAATTCGTTACTTTTGATGAGGAAAAACTAATTATCTTTATGAACCGCACTTTTATCCGATATATCTCAATCATTATAATAATATTTATTAGTATCCCTGCTATAGCCCAAACCACAGAGGTAACAGCAAAAAAAGGTGAGGGTGTATATGCCCTTTTACGCCGCCATAACCTCGATCCATCGACAGATTTCAATACTTTTATTACCCTGAATAAAGATCGTTTGGGGAAGAATAACGCCCTTATTGCAGGCAGAAAATATCTGCTTCCCGATGGTTCTGGTTCGTCAGGCACAGGTGCATATCCCATTTTTGGCCCGGAGTACTCGGATGTAAAGATTGTCGACCGGAAGTTAGGCGGGGCAGTGTATTATCTGGTGAGCGGGCACGGCGGTCCGGACCCCGGTGCAGTAGGTAAAATCAACGGCCGCACAGTTACGGAAGATGAATATGCCTATGATATTACGCTACGTCTGGCGAGGAAACTTGTTGAGCACGGCGCTCTGGTGTACATGATCATCCGCGACAATAATGATGGAATCCGCAATGGTAAATACCTGCCTCTGGATAAAGATGAGGTTTGTTATCCCAACCATAAAATCCCACTTGATAAAAATGCACGCTTACGACAGAGAGCACGTGCGGTAAACAGTCTATACAGAAAGAACAGAGGAAAAAAGTATCAGCGTTGCGTAGTAATCCATGTGGATTCACGTACCAAAGGGCAAAATATAGATGTTTTCTTTTATCATCATCAATACAGCAAAAGCGGAAAACGATTGGCGCAAAGGCTTCAGAAAACCTTTAAACAAAAGTATGC
>CAZQNY010000085.1:1342-3060 GCA_964594665.1 uncultured Bacteroidales bacterium | reverse complement strand
ATCCACATCCATACATCTGTTTATTGAATGAGACTAAATTTATTTGATTACCAACTGACAAATGATATCAATCGTCAGTACTCAGCGGATTTTATTCGTGCAGGACTGGTGTTTGGTTTGATCATTTACTCCGTATTCGGAGCACTGGATTATTTTTTACTTCCTAAAAATTATCCCATTGCATGGATAATACGATTTGGCATCATGACCCCGGCACTTATCGTTTTTTATTTTTTAACCTTTAAAGAAAAATATTTGCCGCTTTTTGGTGCTGTAATGCCGGTACTGGTGGTTTGTGGTCAGCTGGGAATAGTGGCCATGATATTGTATGCAGAACCTGACGAAGGTGCCTTTTTTGTGTATTATGCCGGTTTGATTCTGGTATCTATGTGGGCCGGAATGATTTACAGGTTGCAAATGGCTGCGGTTGTTTTTATCTCATTTACAAGTATCATTTTATACAATCTTGTCGCCATTTTCGATCAAAACCTTCTTGCCGGTGGAGATATTCATTCCTATGAGTTTGGGGTTTTTTTGAATAATAACTTTTTTCTGCTATCAACATCACTGCTTTCCGGTATTGGTACTTTTCAGATGAATAAATACCATAATACTGTTTTTGAGAAAAATGAGGAACTTGTCAAAGAACGCGATGAGCTTGAAAAGGCAAGGAGAAAAGCAGAACAAAGCGATACTATTAAAACGGCTTTTCTGGCCAATATTTCGCATGAAATTCGAACTCCCATGAATGCTATCATGGGTTTTAGTCAGTTGCTTAATGACCCTGATACTTCGGAAGATGAGAAAAAGGAATATGCCCAGGTGATTCTTCACAGAGGAGAAGACCTAATTAAGGTTTTTTCCGATTTACTGGATTACAGCCGGCTGATGGCATACGACATCCAACTAAATTTCGATCAGGTTTATGTCTCTGTTTTTATTAATGAAGTGGCGAACTTCGGGCGTTCACAGCTCGTTAAACAACAAAAAGATCCGGAGCGTAAAATCCTTACATTTACCGATATTGATAAGAATAAAACGATCTATACCGATCAGGTTAGGGTAAAACAAATCCTGGAACATCTGATGCATAATGCCGTGAAGTTTTCTTCTGAAGGTTCTATTGATGTGGGATGCTACGAAGATCATAATGACGACGGGCATTTTATTGTTTTTTATATCAAAGACAGGGGTATAGGTATTCATGATGACCAACGGGAACTTATTTTTGATGGTTTCCGTCAGGCCGACGAAAGTTACTCCCGTAAATATGAAGGCACCGGGATAGGACTTAGTTTATCGAAACCCATGGCCACGATGCTTGGTGGGAAAATATGGTTTGACTCCGTTATAGGTGTAGGTTCTACTTTTTATCTATCGTTGCCGTTAGAAATTAATGTGAAAGAGGCTGCAGGGAAAATTTCATAATAAATATGGAATATTTGACATATGTATTATGTCAAAGACAGAAATTAATATATGAGCAGTAGAAGAGAGTTTTTAAAGAGATGCGGGAGGCTGGGTTTTGGTGTAGCAATGATACCGGTAATAACAAGCCTCCAGGGATGTGAAGAGATCGGGGCTTCGTCAGTATTTTCAATAAACAGCGATAAATGTACGGGCTGTGGCGATTGCCTTAGCAGCTGTCATCAGGATGCCATAGAGATGGCTGGTGAAAAAGCTGTCATCGATCAGAACAATTGTATCGGATGTGGGAA
>CAZQNY010000085.1:0-1242 GCA_964594665.1 uncultured Bacteroidales bacterium | reverse complement strand
TTTTTTGTGAAAAGCCTTTTTATTGTTAATTTTAAAATATCCTTTTGAATTGGTTTTTTTATAAATGCATCACATCCTGACTCTATCGCTTTATGTTCATCTTCAGCAAAAGCATAGGCCGACTGAGCAATAATTTTAACCATACTGTTATTTTTCCTGATTATTTCTGCTGTCTTCAATCCATCCATCACGGGCATTTTTATATCCATCAGGATTAGGTCGGTATCAGGGTTTTGTTCTAATAGCTCCAATACTTTATTGCCATTTGTTGCTGTGAATATTTTTTTACAACATTCTGACAATAACTTATCCAGGAGCAATAAACTAACCTCATCATCTTCGGCAATAATTACAGTAAGATCCTCAAGAACACCACAACTATGGTCAGATATTAAATCATTTTTTATATCTTTTTGAAGCGTAGTTTGGTTTTTTAAGGTAAAGAAGAATTCAGATCCCTGACCGGGTATGGAAGTAACAGATATGGAGCCGCCAAGCATTTCAACATAGGCTTTTGTTATTGCCAGCCCAAGGCCTGCACCTTCATAGGGTCTGTTAATGCTTGTATCGGCCTGTTCAAAACGGTTGAAAACAGCTTCAAGCTTATTTCTCGCTATACCAATACCTTCATCTTTAACATAAAAATAAAGCATGTCATCTTCAACATTGTATCCGAAGGTAATACATCCTTTTTTAGAGTATTTAATCGCATTTTTGATTAAATTTGTAAAAATCGCATACAGTTTTTCCTTATCAGTTTTAAGAAATAGGTTAGCAGAATTATCAGGAATTCTCATTTGAAGATCAAGGCCTTTTCCTTTTGCTTCGGGTTTAAAAAATTCCAGTAAGAACTCCAGTTGTTCATTTACATTCACCTCAGAGATGGCCACTTCCATCTGTCTGGCTTCAATTTTAGAGATACTGATAAGGTCGTTGATTATATTAAGAAGTCTTTCGCCGCCTTGTTCAATAATTTCGATATATCGTTGTTGTTCTGAAGTTGCGAGGCCGGGCTCCTTTAACAGGTTTGCAAACCCCAGAATTCCGTTCATGGGAGTTCGTATTTCATGGCTCATATTGGCTAAAAATGCAGATTTCAGGCGTTCACTCTCTTCGGCTTTCTCCTTTGCTATCACAAGTTCCTCTTTAGCCTGAATTTCTTCGGTAATATCTTTAAAGGTACAGTATGTTTGACGGAAATTTCCCTCCGGAGTATAACCTATACAACCTTCAAAAGAGACA
>CAZQNY010000084.1:10242-13960 GCA_964594665.1 uncultured Bacteroidales bacterium | reverse complement strand
CGCCTTCACCGGGTTCCCGGTGGCTGCGCGCCACGTCTGCCAGCCGGTGGCAAGCACTACAATAACCAATGCTGCCAGCCCGCTGAGTATAAAATACCGGGCATTTAAAGGCATGTGTGTGGTGAATCGACTAAGCCATTGTGTCATAATATACCATCCCGTTCCAAAAGCAGTTATCATGGCAAGAAGCACCACAATAAGGGTCTCTTTCATGAGTAAAAACATCACTTCTCCAACGCTGCTACCCATCACTTTTCGCACTCCAACTTCCTTGGTACGGCGGTTAACCTGCATAAACGAGAGCGCCATGAGGCCCATAAAACTTAAAATAATTGCTACAACAGCACCTACTGATACCAGTTTAAGTATCCGTTTTTCTTCCTTAAATTTCGATGCATACCGGTCGGTAAGATAGGTTTGGTTGTAGATATATTCTTTATCGAACTGTTTGATAACATTTGTTACCTGTTGCTGCATTTCAGGCGTATAAATTCCCTGATGACGAATGTAGAGTGCATAGGCCAGGTTTGTCCAGGTTGTAAGTATCAGCGGCTCTACCGGTTCACCGGGATGGCCGCCATAAATAAAGTCTTTTGTTACACCGATAATGGTTAATGGTTCTTCACGCATCTGCACCAGGGTCCCCACAGGGTTTTCAAGCCCGAGCATACGAACGGCTTTTTCATTAATGATAACACTGTTATTATCATTACCATCTTTTTTAAATGTTCTTCCCTGTGCCATTTCGATCTGCATACAAGGAATTATTCCCGGGCGTACCCGATATTGATTAATGCCCAGAAAGGCTCCCGGATCACCGTATTTTTTCAGTCCCTGACCGCTGTAACCACTGCCAATGCTATGGAATGAAGCTCCTGCAGACTCTACAAACGGTAATTTTTCCAATGCCGCCACAACAGCATCGGGGTTTTCCTCTACCGCCTTACTGAAGCCCCTGAGCTCCACGACATTTTCCGGCTGAAAACCCAGTGGCTGATTTTTAAGGTATTGTATCTGCCCGTTTATAATAAATACACTGCTGATTAGAAATACGGTAATGGCAAACTGAAGAAATACTGATATTACCGATAACCGGCGTTTGCGGTTTACTGATTCCGACTTGCCTTTCAGTCCGGTGATAAGTTTGATCTTTGATAAATACCATGTGGGATAGGCGCCTGCAACAACCACAATAAATAACAATATCCCGATGGTCATCAGCACGCCAGACAAAGTAAAAAGATCTCCTGTTTCCAGTTCCCGCTGCAGCAGCTGGCCAAAAAACGGACGTACATATAAGGTTATGATAATGGCAATTATAAGTGCAATAAGACCGATAATGCCCGTTTCGGTATAGAATTGTGCTGCCAGCGTACTGCGTTCCGCTCCCATGGATTTTCGTGATGCAATTTCGGATATCCGTTTTTCTCCATGAAGAATATACAGATTAAGGTAGTTGATAACAGCAATCAGAAGAATAAACAGGGTGATGATGATAACGATATTCAGGGTTGTTTTGTTGGCTTTGGGAACCATATCAAAAGCAGAAATAGTATGCAAATGTACATCTGCCAGAACTTCTGCAACACTTGTTAACTGGTAGTTAAACTGCTCTACCCAATTGGTCATTAGCTGGTCGTTCGCAGCTTCGATTTTTTTTGCTGCCTGGTTTATATCAGCGCCCTCACGAATAAGGAAGTAGGTAAAATATTCCAGTCCTCCGTAGCGTGAGGGGTTAATTGTTTCCAGTGAGATTAGCATATCATACTGAAAATGCGTGGTGTTGGGAAGATCGTTGACAATACCTGAAACCGTAAAGGGCTGTTCATAAACCTGTAGAACTTTCCCCAGGCAGTCGGTGGTATTGAAGAGTTTTTTTGCCAGTGTTTCCGTAAGGACAAGCTTTCTCATTCCTTTTAGAGCAGTATTTTTATCTCCTGCCAACAGATCCATTCCAAAAACAGTAAAGAATTCAGGGTCAGCATAAAGGCTGGGTACATCGCTGAATTTAATTTCTTCATTTTTAACATCGACCTGCCATGCACGGAATATCTGGACCGCAGACTCCACTTCGGGAACCATGGCAGGAATTTCATCATAGCAGGTGCGTAGACATATGGGGTATACCATACTGCTTTCTTCTTCCTGTACATCATTCAGGAGCCTGAGAACACGGTTTTTGGTAGTAAAGTGTTTGTCGAAACTGATTTCATGGTTAATATAAACCAGAAGCAAAAGCACAGCACTTAGCGCCACAGCAAGCCCGGGAATGGTGACCCAGGAGAGCAAAGGGTTGCGCTTCAGCATGCGGAAGGTATAGCGTATATTTCTCATAACAGTTGGTTATAGCAGGGATTCATGCATTTCTTTTAATTGATGTTCGGTAACGATCTGCCCGTCAAAAAGATTGATCACACGATGTGCATAGGCCGAGTCACGCTGCGAGTGTGTTACCATTACGATGGTGGTGCCTTCACGGTTGAGTTCGGTAAGCAGGTTCATCACCTCGGTACCGTTTTTACTGTCCAGGTTTCCGGTAGGCTCATCCGCGAGTATTAACCCGGGGTTGGCAACAACAGCACGGGCAATGGCCACACGCTGCTGCTGACCGCCGGAAAGCTGCTGGGGAAAGTGGTTCTTCCGGTGTGATATATTCATCCTGTCAAGAACCTTTTCAACCTGTATGCGGCGGTCTTTGGCATTCATTTTTAAATACACCAGCGGCAACTCCACATTTTCAAATACTGTTAGCTCATCAATAAGATTAAAAGACTGGAACACAAATCCTATGCGGCCTTTTCGCAGACGGGTGCGTTCACGTTCCTTTAAATGGCCCACTTCCATATCATCGAAGAAATACTGGCCTTCACTGGGGTTATCAAGCAGTCCGATAATATTTAACAGAGTGGATTTTCCACATCCTGAAGGGCCCATAATAGCGGTAAACTCACCTTTTTGCACCTGGAAGTTTACATTACTTAAAGCACTGGTTTCAATGGCATCTGTGCGAAATATGCGGCTTATGTTTTCTGTTTTTATCATAATGAAAATTATTTTAAGATGATTTTTTCTTTTTTGAGATACATATCATAGGAAGAAGTGATTATGCGGTCGCCGGCTTTTAAGCCTTCTGTAATGGTGTAGTAACCAGGGTTCTGCCGACCAATACGGATAGATCTTTTTTCAGCTTCATTCCCTTTTTCATTCAGCACAAAAGCCCATTGCCCTGCAGTACTTTGGTAGAAGCCACCACGATTTACGAGAAGTGCTTCTTCGGGTAATCCAAGCTCCAGACGAATATGATAGGTTTGACCGGTGCGGATTTTTTCCGGTCTTTCATCGGTAAAAACCAATTCTACTTCGAAAAAACCATCCCGTACTTCCGGAAGAACCTTTTTTACCATCAGAGAATAGGTTTCGTTATTACGTTCCAGTTTTGCCTCCAGACCACGGAAAACTTTATCGATATGATGCTCTTCGATAAGGGCATTGACTTTATAGTTGGTAAGAACATGTATCTGTCCGATACGTTGTCCCTGGCTGATTGATTGCCCTACTTCAGCATCGAGCATTCCCAGCTGCCCGTCGATGGTGGCTTTTACGTTGAGGTTGTCGAGGCGTTCACGAACGAGTGTCAGCACCTGACGCATGGTTTTGAGATCCGACTCCAAAGTCTGCATACTGGTAACACGAATAAGGCTGTCGGTAACGGCTTTTT
>CAZQNY010000084.1:0-10142 GCA_964594665.1 uncultured Bacteroidales bacterium | reverse complement strand
GCCTCACTGTTGAGGATGGTTTGGTAAAGTTGACGGTTTTCCAGCTTGAGAATTACATCGCCTTTTTGTACGCTGGCACCTTCATCAATGAGGCGTTCCACCACACGCCCGCCTTCAATGGCATCGAGATAGATGGTAGAGATGGGTTCCACTTTTCCTATTACGGTGATATAGTTGCTGAATGAACCTTTTTCTACTGTGCTAATGGTTACTTTATCGTAGGTTGTACGATATATATCCTGGCTGCCGGAAGAATATATCAGCCAGGCCATGACAATGATCAGAATTATTACTGCCGCTATGATCAGATGTTTTCCTTTGATCCCTCTTTTTATTTCTATTTCACGATCCATTGATTTCTTTTTCATATTATTTCGATATTCGTGCCGTTTTTATAAAAACATGTAAATCAGGTAATTAAATATTTATTATTATTGTTTGTGTAAAAACATTTTACGGTCATGTGTAAAAACATTTTACACATTGTTGCATTTTTTTATATATAGTTTTAATTTTGAGAAAAATAACCATCATGTCTTCCGGTAATATTATAATAGTTGATGATAATAAACAGGTTCTCACTGCTTTGGAGATATTATTATTGGGTGAATTTAATGAGGTTGTTTGTCTGAATACACCTAACAGAATTATACGCGAGCTGGAGAAACAATCCTACGATGTGGTATTGCTGGACATGAATTTTTCGGCGGGCATAAACAGCGGTAATGAAGGGCTTTTTTGGATGAAGGAGATCCATGAAAAGGTTCCGGATTTGTCTATTGTTCTTTTTACGGCATATGGCGATGTGGATCTTGCGGTCACGGCGCTGAAAGAGGGTGCAGTGGATTTTGTGCTCAAGCCCTGGGAGAACAAGAAGCTTTTGGCGACGTTGAAGTCCGCAGCTGAACTGACACGCTCCCGGCGTGAAGTGCGAAGCCTGAAAAACCGTGAGAAGGCGATCAGAAATGTGTTTAAATCCTCCGAGCAGATTATCATTGGAAAATCTCCCGCCATATCACGAATGATGCAGCTTATTGAGAAGGTGGCGGCAACAGATACCAATGTGTTGATAACCGGGGAAAATGGCACCGGAAAGGAGTTGGTTGCGCAGGAGATCCATCGGCGCTCCCTACGGAAAAACGAGATACTTGTCTCGGTGGATATGGGTGCCATTACCGAGACCCTTTTTGAAAGCGAGCTCTTTGGCCATGTAAAAGGTGCCTTTACTGATGCCCGTGACACCCGAACAGGAAAGTTTGAACTTGCGCATAATGGCACACTCTTCATGGATGAGATCGGAAATCTGTCTCTCCCTTTGCAGGCAAAATTGCTTGCCGCATTACAAAACCGACAGATTGTAAAAGTAGGCTCCAATACCCCGGCAGATGTGAATATCAGACTGTTATGTGCTACAAACCAGCAGATTGCGGAGATGGTTTCACAGGGAACTTTCCGGGAAGATCTGCTCTATCGTATCAATACCATTCATATTGAAGTGCCGCCATTGAGGCATCGTGGAGAGGATATCCTCTTGATAGCGAATCACTTCCTTCAGCATTACTGTGCGAAATACCGTAAAGATGAGAAGAAACTGACCGCAAGGGCATCTCGGAAACTGATGGAATACCGTTGGCCGGGGAACATCCGTGAGCTAAAACACTCCATCGAGAAAGCTGTAATACTCAGTGATAACAGTACAATTGATGCGGATGAATTTCTCTTTCGGATAACTGAATCAAAGGTCCGGACTTTTGAAACTATGCCGTTGGCCACCATGGAAAAGCGGTTGATTGTTCAGGCAATTAAAGAGCATCCCGGAAATATTACCGCGGCAGCTGAGGCGCTGGGTGTAACAAGGCAAACCCTCTATAACAAAATGAAGAAATGGGACATCTCCTAGGAAATACATATCAAAGGAACATCATTTTGCGCCTGGTGATTATCATTGCACTGGCGATAATTGCCGGATTTTTTGTTAACACTCCATGGAGTTTTGTTTCGCTTATAGCTTTGTTTTTTATGGTTATGATGAGTGTTCAGCTGGTGAATTATATCAACAGGATGAATCAAAAGATTACTTTTTTCTTTGATTCTGTATTTAATGATGATCTGTCGATGCGGAACACTGCAAAAACCGGTAATCCGGTAGAGGATCGCCTGAACCGGTATCTGAATCGAATGAATAACTGGCTTCGTGATGTCAAAGAGAAAAGTGTGCAACAGGAACAATATCTTGTTGCTCTTTTAAATCAGATAGGAACAGGAGTAATTTCGGTCAATGACGATGGATTTGTGATCCACGCCAACAATGCAGCACGTACCATGCTGGAGATGGAACAAATAACTCACCTCCGACAGCTTGAGACCAAACATCATGAGCTCTACAACAGGCTTCAAAATGGTGTGTCGCCCTTTGATGAGGTTATTAAAGTTGATAAAAAGGGTAATGGAAAAAGCTTTTTGCTTAAGGCTACCCGGTTAAAACATTCCAGTAAACCGTTGATGCTCTATACCCTGCAGGATATCAGTCCGCAGCTCAGCGACCAGGAGCTGGAATCGTGGGTGAAGCTTATCCGCGTGTTGACGCATGAAATAATGAATGCGCTTGCCCCACTGACGTCCCTCTCTGAAACACTTACGGAGAAATTGACCAAAGGGGAGGAGAACAAAAAGGTGACAGATCTTTCACAGCAGGAGCTGGATATCACGATCAGAGGACTTTCGGTGATACAAAGTCAGGGGGAAGGGTTGATGTCTTTTGTGAAGTCGTACCGTAAGTTCACGGGTATCACCAAACCGGTGAAAAAAACAATGGAGCTGATCTCATTCCTGCAAAACACCATTCTGCTGCTCGACGAAAAGGATATCTCAATCAAAACGAATTTTCCGAAAGAGCAGCTTGAGATTACCGCTGATGAAGGTCTGCTTAGACAGGTGCTGATCAATGTGCTCTCCAATGCAATGGACGCAGTAAAAGGTATTGAGAACCCGGAAATTATAGTTGGTGCATATAAGAAGTCAAATCAGACCATGATTACGGTCACAGACAATGGCTGTGGCATGAGCCCAGAGGTTCGCGATCAGATTTTTATCCCTTTTTTCACCACCAAAGAAGATGGAAATGGTATTGGGTTAAGTCTGTCGAGGCAGATTATTCACCGCCATGGCGGTAGCATGAGCGTGGAGTCAACAGAGGGTAAGGGAACGACGGTGACGGTGGTTTTGTAGGTGCAGCGCCTACAGCGCTGTGAGGCCTGCTTCGCAGTCCGTAGACCCCGGGCTTCCTCCCGGGGTTATGCCTGTGTGGCGCCTACAGCGCCGGGTGATGAGATGCGTCGTCTATGGGTTTCGTCCAGATACGTGTATTCAAATTCATCTCCTCAATAATTACCTCGATAAGGCTGAATAGATTATGAATTTCTTCCACATCGGAATAGGAGACCCCTGAGCGTATGATTTTGGGCTCGAAGAAGAGTTTTTTACTTTCAATGGCGCAATACACTTTGCCGTTAATAAAGGAGAACATCATCTCCCAGCCATTAGCTGCGCACTGGATATTAACCATCGCTTCCATCATCTTTGGAGTGAGGATATACCGTGCCACCACCTGATCGGTGCCGTACACCACAAAGAAACGTTCAAACTCTTTGTTTTCCAGTTTTACAAGCTCGCCCTTTTTCGAGAATCGTTGCAGCTTGGTTCCGGCACTACCGAGCATCTTCTCCATCTTATCGGGATAGACATATACCTCGCCATTAAAGTGCTTGTGGAAGTCTGCAGTGAAGAAAAGGCCATGGAAGAAATCTTTATACACAGGATTTCCGTCATCATCTGTACCGTTGCGTTTTTCCAGATTGATCTCTGAGAATTCGAATGGTACGCGTTTCACATAGCCCGAAACATAGTCGTCGCCGGTCATCTTATCGGCATCACGTTTAAAGAGTTGACTGGCATTGGCAGTTTCTATTGCGATATGCTTATTGGCATCGTAGTGATAATCAGGGTTCACCATTCTGATGATTTCTGATACAACCTTCTCTTTGAAATTGGCACGATATGCCATGCGTTTGGCATAGGTAATAACACCAATCACAAGGATACATATTGTTGCGAAGATGGCAAAAAACCATGCTCCAACTTCCGACCTGACACCTGACAATAATGACAGAGCAATCAGGATGGCTAATAGTGTGAAAAATTGAAACAGCAGGACAATTCTGCGCTGGCGTTCCATACCCTTGAGGCTGGGTTTCAGGGTGGAATCGTAGAGGGTTTTGAGGTTATGAGTTTTGGGCATGAGGTAATAAAAATTTATTGTTTAAAATACCGTTTCTCAAGCCAATAGGAAAAGAGAGGATCTTGTATTACGATAACATCATTTTCAATACTGATGATTTCACGCTCCAGAAGTTTCTTTTTTAACCGAACGATATTTGGTGATGCACCTAATCGATACTTTTTTAATGTCTTTTGAGAAAAGAGATGATCTTCTTTATTTACTAAAGCATGCAGTAACGATATCTCAGGTTTTGTTAGTGAGTTGATTACAGTAGAAAAAATAAGGCTTAGTTGATCAGTTATTCTGTTAAAAGCCTCCGGAATATCTTCATCGCTACATTTTTTTTCAATATTAAACCAAACTTGTTGTGCTAATTGTTGAACGTAATAGGGATGATTATCTGCAAGTTTTGCTATTTGTTTTGCCTGATTTTTAGCTATTTTTTTGCCTGAGTCATTAAAACGTTTTTCAATAAAAGGGATCCACTTCTCTTCCGGGATTTTTTCGAGAAAGATAATATCCCCGAATTTGTAAAAGGGCATTGATGAATTTGTAAAAACATCCAGGAGCATATGGCGTTTGCTTCCAAACAGGCAGTACGATGTGTTTTGATGTTTCTGCCAATGTGCCCGCAGTTTTTTTTGAAATGCTAATGGCTCATCGAAAGAAGAGATGTTTTGAAATTCATCTATACAAATTACCATTTTAATGCCTCTATCTAATGCAATTTTTTCAGCCAGATTTAATATTTCATCAGGTCGCTTTTGTAATGTTTCCCATGCAACACCAAATGAAATCTCATTTTGATTATCAGGCGAAAAAGTGATTTGGGGCAGTAATTGTGATAAGAATTTTTTAGCATTCGCAGCAAATTCTTCCCATTTTGTAGCGCTACTTTTTAGCACCTGATGTGCAAGGGTTGTATAAAACTCCTCTTCATTCTTTATGCTGAAAAGATCCATATTAACAACAATTGTATTGTTGTTTTCAATGTCTATGTTTTCAGCAACTTTTGCCACCAGTGAACTCTTTCCCCATCTGCGTGGTGATATTATTATCGTGTTGACAAGGTTTTCAAAATTATTTGTCAGATGCTGTATCTCTATCTCCCTGCCTGTGAAGTCAGGTGATGTAGCAATTTTACCATAAACAAAAGGAGCATTTTTCATAGCTATCTGTTTTAGGACAAAGATAGCTAATTAAAATGTTACTAACAAATTTATTAGCTTTTGACTTGTTTATCCTACCACAACATTAATAATCCTTTTCGGTACCACGATGATCTTGCGGATGGTTTTTCCTTCAATCCATTTCTGTGCTTCTTCAGCTTCTACAACGGCTTTCTCGGCTTCTTCCTTCGGCATGTCAACAGGCAGTTTGATTTTAAAGCGCATCTTACCATTGAATGATACAGGGTATTCGAAGGTGTTCTCTTCTACATATTCTTTTTTGAATTCCGGGAAGTCCACATACTCAACGCTGCCTTCATGACCCAGGAGCTGCCACAGCTCTTCGGCCATGTGTGATGCGTATGGAGAAAGCAGGATCGCCAGTGGCTCCAGAATCTCACGTTTGTTGCACTTGAGCGCCGAGAGGTCATTTACACAGATCATGTATGTTGATACTGCCGTATTAAAGCTGAAGCGAGTGATATCGTCTTCGATTTTCTTAATGGCTTTATGCAGCACTTTGAGCTCTTCAGGAGTAGCCTTTTCATCGGATACCGTGAACTCGTTATTTTCGTTGTGATAGAGTTTCCAGGTCTTCTTGAGGAAGCGGAATACGCCTTCAATACCGTTGGTATCCCAGGGTTTGTGTGCTTCCAGTGGTCCGAGGAACATTTCATAGAGACGCAGTGTGTCGGCGCCGTAATGTTCTACCAGCTCATCAGGGTTCTGAACATTGTATTTCGACTTGGACATTTTTTCCACTTCCCAGCCACAGATATATTTTTCGTCTTCGAGGATGAACTCCGCATTTTTATACTCCTCACGCCAGTTTTTGAATGCCTCTGTGTCGAGAATGTCGTTGTGAACAAAGTTGATATCCACATGAAGAGCCGTGGTTTCGTAATCTTTTCTCAGTCCTTTTGAGACAAACTTGTTGGTACCGTTTATACGATACACGAAGTTGGAGCGACCCTGGATTTTACCCTGGTTGATAAGCTTCTTAAATGGCTCGTCTTTAGGTGCGATTCCAATGTCGAAGAGGAACTTATTCCAGAAGCGGGCATAGATGAGGTGTCCTGTGGCGTGCTCGTCGCCGCCGAGGTACAAATCTACCTGCTGCCAGTAGTCAGCGGCTTCTTTTGAAAAGTACTCGTTATCATTTGCCGGATCCATGTATCGGAGGTAGTATCCACTGGAACCTGCAAAGCCGGGCATGGTGTTGGTTTCCATTCGATGACCGTGTTGAGTATGCCAGTTTTCAGCTCTTGCCAATGGCGGTTCACCACTTTCTGTAGGCAGGTATTTATCCACTTCCGGAAGTTGTATGGGAAGCTCAGATTCATCCACCATATATGGGATGTCATCTTTGTAATATACAGGGAAAGGCTCGCCCCAGTAACGCTGGCGGCTGAATATGGCATCACGGAGACGGTAGTTGATGGTACCGTAACCGAACTTCTGATCTTCAATATGGTTAATAATCGTAGTGATAGCCTCTTTAACTTCCAGTCCGGTGATAATGTCTGAGTTAATCATTTTACCTTCTTTGGCATCATACGATTCGTCCCAGGTTGCAGGGTCAGAAGGCTGATCGTCCTTACCACATACCACCTGAATGATGGGAAGCTCAAACTGACGGGCAAAAGCGAAGTCACGGCTGTCGTGGGCAGGAACGGCCATAATGGCGCCGGTACCATAACCGGAAAGCACGTAATCGGCAGTCCAGATCGGCACTTTTTCGCCTGTGAGCGGGTTGATACCGTAAGCACCGGTAAATACGCCTGTTACTTTCTTCACCTCGGTCATACGTTCACGCTCGGAGCGGTTTTTCGCCCATGTAACGTATGCATCAACCTCATCTTTCTGCTCTGCAGTGGTGATGGTGTTGATAAGCTCATGTTCAGGAGCCAGCACCATAAAAGTAGCACCATAGAGTGTGTCAGGGCGGGTGGTGAAAACCTCGATGATATCGTCGTGACCGTCGATGGCGAAGTTCACGGAAGCCCCTTCGGAACGACCGATCCAGTTACGCTGCACCTCTTTGATTGACTCCGACCATTCGATGGTATCGAGGCCGTCGAGCATACGCTGTGCGTAAGCTGTGATACGAAGCGACCACTGGCGCATTCTCTTGCGTTCTACGGGGTGTCCGCCACGTTCTGAGAGGCCGTCTTTTACTTCATCGTTGGCGAGCACAGTACCGAGTTCGGGGCACCAGTTCACCCATGTGTCGGCGAGGTAAGCGAGGCGGTAGTTCATAAGCTGTTCCTGCTGTGCCTTTTCGTCCATGGCGTTCCACTCTTCGGCAGTAAAAGGCTCTGTTTCGGCGCAGGCTGCATCAATTCCTGCGTTACCGTTGCCTGCGAAAACAGCGATGAGGTTGGCAATGGGCTGTGCTTTGTTGGTTTTATTGTCGTACCATGAGTTGAACAGCTGAATGAAGGTCCATTGTGTCCATTTATAGTATTTATGATCACAGGTTTGCACCTCGCGGTCCCAGTCGTAGCTAAAACCTATCTGGTCGAGCTGCTGACGGTAGCGTGCAATGTTTTTCTCTGTGGTAATGGCAGGATGCGTACCGGTTTGTATGGCGTATTGCTCAGCGGGGAGTCCGTAGGCATCGTATCCCATAGGGTGTAGCACGTTGAAGCCTTTGTGGCGCATGTAACGGGCGTAGATATCGGATGCGATATATCCTAAGGGGTGACCTACATGGAGGCCTGCTCCTGATGGATACGGGAACATATCAAGCACGTAAAACTTTGGTTTTGGAGATTTATTCTCTGCCTTGAAAGTTTTGTTCTCTGCCCAGTACTGTTGCCACTTTTGTTCTATTTGTTTGTGATTGTATTCCATGGTATTTGTAACTTCTTTATTAACAGTGTGCGAAAGTAAGAAAAAAGCTTGTCAGGTAGAACGACCCGTCAGGTATTTTTCTCCTGTCGGGTCTGGAAGCGCAAAGGGGTGGCGGTTGTCTGGTTGGCGATGACCTGACAGGTATCATTTTCCTGTTAGGTCTTAACTGTATTTGGTTTATCGGGTTGTCAGGTGGCGCTATTGCCCGTAAATAATATAAAAGTTTCCGTTTTATGAAAATTATTTATACAAAGTTTGCAGTTTATGTAAACTTTATATACTTTTGGTGAATGTTTGTAGTGAATACTTTGTCGGGAGAGAAATTGGAGGTGAAGATCGAAAGGGTTGCTACAGACGAACTTTTACACCTGTCAAAGAAGAAATATTCTTTTGACTGGAGCCTTGAAATAGATTATGAGGTTTTTAAACTATTTCTCGTAGATAATAATGAGATTTTGGGTTTGATATCAATAGAACGAATACCGAGGGAATGGAGATTACATATTCGATTATTGTCAGCCTCTGTGGATAATATTGGGAAAAGAAAGAAATATGATAATATTACTGGAAACCTTTTGGCTTTTATGGGAAGAATGGCGTTGAATGAGTATGATCGTTTAGGGTGTATTTCTTTAAAACCTAAAAGTGTTCTTGCTCAACATTATATAATGAAATATGGTATGGAGGTTTATGGATTAAGTTTATGTGCTGAATTTGATGAGATAATAAAACTGATAAATAAATATAAATGACACGGAAAAAAAATAATCTGGAAATTCCTGATACTGAGTTTGCCATTGATTCCAGGTATCAGTCTCAGGATGAGCGAGATATGGATTCAATATTACTAATGGAGGCCCGCAGAGAGCGCTATAAGAAAGTTACAAAAGAGCAGATTAAAACAGGAATGCTAATGCGTCTGAAACACAGAATGGAAGGTTTTAATCAAACGGAAGAGGAGTTGAAGCAAAAAAGACTTTCCGACTATCTCGCTGCCTATATTGATATTATTTATCCAAAAAGAAGCATGTTTGCAGATGCTATCGAAGTTACCCCGGCACATCTGAGTCAGGTGATAAATGATCACCGCGATCCGACCGATGAATTCATGAAAAAACTGATGATTCATTCGGAAATAGCTTTTGTGGGCGTTAATGGGTTTAATTCCGAAATTTGGTATGATGTTTATTTTCGTGGTAAATTGAATAAACTTATTGGTGATGACGAGAGTTGGCGGGAAGAGATAGAGAAACACGTTCATTATAATGGAGAAGCGTATGTTGAAAAACCAGATTTCCCAATTCTGTCCCGCTAACGAAGCCGAATGGAGAGACTGGCTTGAACTGCATCATACCACAGAAAAGGGAGTGTGGCTGGTGATCTATAAAAAGAGCTCCGGAAAGGGGAACCTTTCATGGAGTGAGGCGGTTGATCAGGCACTCTGTTTCGGCTGGATCGACAGCCTGGCAAAAACCATCGACCACGAGAAGTACCAGCAGTATTATTCACCCCGCAAACCCCAAAGTATGTGGTCGAAGATCAACAAAGATAAGGTGATTGAGCTTTTGGAAGCAGGAATGATGACCACGGCAGGTTTGAAATGTGTGGAGATAGCGAAAGAGAATGGCAACTGGACAATTTTTGATAGCGCTGAACGGCTTGAAATTCCGGAAGATCTTGAATTGGCCTTTGAACGAGTGCCGGGATCAAAACTGTTTTTTCAGGAGCAAAAGAAAATGCTCAGAAGATCAATGTTGGGATGGATCGCAACAGCAAAAAGGGAGGAAACCCGTAAAAGAAGGATTGATGAGATTGTGGAAACGGCAGGGAAGGGAGAG
>CAZQNY010000083.1:0-14008 GCA_964594665.1 uncultured Bacteroidales bacterium | reverse complement strand
CAAAAAAGGTCTCTACACAGTACCTGTTGAATTCATCCTCACTGAAGTTCTCTAAGATATTTAACAACCCTACAGATAAAAGGCCGGACGATTTGATCGTCCGGTTTTTTTATTGGTTCAGTATATCTCGTTCATTACAAAGGTTGCAGGTATTATGGCGCTGCTGGTTCCACAAAGCAATAACGCCGGACGATTTGATCGTCAGGCTTTTTTAGTTACCTCCTTACAACCTTCCGGTAAAAAACATAATCCCTGGTAAAAACTTCAAGAATATAAATACCCTCCGTTAAATGACCGGCATCGATACTATATCTCGACAGCTGTGACCTGAAAACCTCATCGAAAACAATCGCACCACTGCTACTTAAGATACGCACCCGATTGATACACTTAAAAGATGGATTTTCTAAATAAAAATAATCACTAAATGGGTTGGGCGAAACAACAAAGCCGTCAGAATAACCAACTATCCCGGTTGTATCGCATGGCCTGTATTCATGCCCCGGGCTTCCCTCTTTACAACCAATAAACCAATTATCGGGAATATTATATGGCAACTGATAGTTCAAAAGCTCCAATGCCTTCCCGGTTGAATCCTCAATAACAGGCCAGGGCTCAGAAACATCATATGCCATCCACAACCTGGTTATGCCATACTTATCCTGAAAACCAAATGCATTGGGCGTTGAAGCAAAAACAAGACCTGTCGAACCATTATACAATGGTGATTCGGGAAAAACATCCCGAAAACGATCCGGATTTTGTGCAAAAACAAGATAGGAAGAGGTATCAATGGTAACATCATTTTCAATTATAGTGCTTATAAGACTATCGTTGTCAATGATAGCCCAACCATTCAGGTTAATATCAAAAGTATCCCGGTTAAAGACCTCAAAATAGGTTCCTCCGTCGTATTTTTCATGGGGATGGTACTGAATTTCAGAAACGATAAGCTCAGGACTATCCTTGCATGTTGCAGGGCCGGCCATTGGAGTACCTCCGTAGCATCCATTTTTCCAGGATAACGGCTTATGGATTAACGAATCCGGGGAAAGCAGCTCGGCAGTGCGACCGGAGCCATAAATATTATTTGGCCACAGTTTGTCATGGGTGTAACCTAATGCAGCAATAGTATATCCATAACGATTAAAAAGAAGGAGACTGTCATCGTCACCCAGCCCGAAATCAAATGGCGCCAACACAGGCATCTCTGGATACAAAACAGCAAACTTCACCGGGTCACGGGCAATAACAGCATACGCTCCCGAATCAAGGACATATCCCTGAGGGAAAAGAAAAGCATGGTCATCATCGTTATCACGATAAACCCAGTCAGTCATATCTACCGGAATCGAATCGTTGTTGTATATCTCAACCCAGTCACCGCAATCATGGCAATCGCAGGAGCTGCAGTTATACTCCGTAAAAATGACATCGGGAAAATCGTGGCAGTTGGTATATTCCCCTCCCGGAGAACCACCCAGACAACCACTGCCCCAGCTGTCAGGGCTCTGTGGATCGAAGCTAACATCAATAAGATCGTTGCTTCTGCCCGTGAAAAATGTATCATCCGGCCAGGGATTGCCTTCACCATAAAAAGATGTAATAATTGTATTCCTGTATTCATCCAATAACGACAACTCCGTATCCACAGCATGCATCTTCATTCCTGAAATTTCTACAGCAGGAATAGTATCTGAATAAACTGAATAAAATGCCGAGGTATCGGATGCCAAAATCAGATATTCGCCGGAAGGCAAAATTATCCCTTCCGGAACCTGTCCGGAAAGCTGATGATTCAACTTCACCCTCCAGCCAGAAATATCAATATCATGATCATCAAAAGAATACAATTCAATCCAATTTCCACAAGGCACATCCGGGTGTGGAGAATGCATGATTTCTGAAATTATCACCCTTGCCGTATCCGGCGCACCCTGAAATACAGCAATCAGCGTATCATCAACACTAAAAACACCCTGATAAATCCTTTCTGCAGATGCCCAGGTGCTGTCACTGTTTTTCCAATATGCAAACTCATATCCCGGAGCAGGAAGCGCCTCAATTACAACAGGTACAGGATTAAAATAAACACCGGTGAATGGCATCGTATCCGGATAAATGGTATTTATATGCAGATGTCCGGCATCCGGAGGAAAAAACTGCACACATAGCTCCACCTGATTCTCCAGGGAGAAAAACTCCTCCATATAATTACGGGCATAGCTATGTCGATTATTGATAAACCCTTTAAATACCGTATTTACATAATAATTCTCCCAGCTTGTGGCTGTTTGGCTGCCCCAACGCTCCTTATGGCGAGCCATTTCCGGACGCAGAACCTCAACAATACTGTCCGTAACAGATTCCAACCGACGTTTATGAAGCGGAAAATTCATCAAATCAGCATAGCGATTTATAAAATAATTTCGGTATTGAATATTTTCCAATAATGAAGTAAAAAGCACAGCATTCATCGTAACACTGTCATTACTAACCCGCTCAAGTTGCTTTTTATCTGCATGATTACCAGACATCAATGACGAGGTAACATCCAGATCAAGCAAAATATACTGCCATGGACCATCCTCATTCCGCCACCACTTCATATTGTTATGTGGCCAGTCGGTATTAACAAAAAAGATATCAAGCGCAAAAAGATCCGTAAAAGAGGCCAGATCCACTTTCTGCTGAACAACCTCAAAATTATCCTGTTGTGAAAGATCATGTGTAGCAACAAAATCAATTAAATCGAGAAAATCCTTATTATCACCACTAATAATATCCCCCTGTTCCTCAAGAAGATCAATCTTTTCAGGATCATATCCATAATTGGACTCCAGGTAATAGCGGTCTACTTTCTCACGCATATTCTGAATCCCCCAGTACTCTCCATTTATATACACCAGAACAGGCTCATATTCAAGGACATCAACGAAAGTATGCCAACGCGCCACGCGATGTGAAAAGGCATCGCGAAAGAAGCAGGAATAGTGGTCGTTGCCGGCATTACGCAGCACAAATCGCTTATACAGTGACTGCGGTTTATCCTTAAATAGCCTGGTTTTGAAATAATCTTCACCGTATTTCCCTTTTGCCATAGGGCGAATGGATTTCTGCTCTATGGAGCGTGTCCATCCGCCATGAATCTTCAGGCCACAATCCTGAGAAAAGCGCTCTCCCGTAGAATTATCATATAAATCGATATTTACCGGTATCTCGGTATCATCCCAGAAGTTAGCACCCCAAAACGGGCGATCAGCCCAGAACTCTGTTCCTTTCACATAAATACCATAGTCTTCATCCCATAATAAATCAGGGCGTGTAGCAACTGAGACAACCCTCAAAGAAGAGCTGTCATCCACAAAAAGGGTTTGAGTTGTTGAACGGGACGGGAGTTGGTTTTCGGAAAAAAGTGCCGCACGAACAACGGTAGTAGAATTGATGTAAAACGGAGCCAGATATTCCGCAGAGCTTGATATGGCAGGACTTCCATCCAGCGTATAGCGTATTACAAAACCTGTATCAGGAGCAACAATTCCCACCAATACAGAATCCTTATAAAACCCTGTATTGGGTGAAATAACAGGCATACAATCAGGCATTGGCACTCGCAAGGAGGTGGTATCATTGGAATACCCGGGCGTGGGATTCATGAAACAAACGCTTTCATCACCTCCGTCAGGGGCAAGGCCATAACTCACATCAACGGGCATTGCCGGGACAGCCAACTCATGAAGCAATAATCCCCCGGGGCTAAAAAGATAAATCTTCTCACCACTGCTGCTAATTGAAAAGTTGGTATGTGTTTTCAGTTCCGGAGCAAAAAACCATTCCGGCAAAGAACCAAACTGGTGCGAGGTATCACAAACAGAAAACGATAGCCAGGGCTTCATAGTCATATCATTCCCATCCCACACATTATGGCACTGTATGGCGATTAAATTTTCACCATTATGAATATTTCGTTTAAGAACATCCTTAGAAATGGGAAAGGCTGTCGGCCTACCACCCTGAATCATCACAGCTTCCTTATCAAACATCGCTGTTTGCTGATAATGAGGAGTTTTGCCATCCGGAAATATGTTTTCACGAATAATCTCTTTCCCATTAAGATATACCACAAATCCATCATCATAATCAGCATGAAAAACAGCATTGATTATTTTAGAAGTATCAGAAACTGTAAAAGTCTTACGTAAATAAAAAGTCCGTAAGGTATCGGCCATAACCGTAGTATCGTCATCATCGCCAAATCCAAAGCCACCGCGCCCGACATTCCAGGCTGTGTCGCAGTATTCATTAAGCTTCCATTGCGGATCAGGTTCGTAATCAGGGTTTAAATAGCGCCACAGGCTGTCACAATAGACTGCCGTTTCCCAATGATCAATCACTTCAATGCGATCCTTGCCGGAGGCGAAAAAAACGACAAAAGAATCCGGGTAGATGGTGACATCCGGAATTTTCCACATCTGTGACTCACTTTTTTTATCACTCAGATAAAAACCATCCAACGATAGTGTGTCGCGGCTTTTATTATAAAGTTCTATCCAATCTTCTGCATCGTTATCCTCATCAAAAACGGCATTCAAATTTGCGGGGCACGCTTCATTGATAACTACCTGAGCAGGAAGAAAAAGTGGAATCGTTATAATAATTAAAAGTATGTATAAAAGCCTATTCACTTAACGTCTCTTTTTGTTGATGAATCTGAAATAAAGACAAAAAAGAGTAGAAAAGGGTTGTATTATCATAAGAACCGGAAAAATATCCTTCTCCGGGGCCCGATGCATAACAAGGCACCATGCACGCGGTATGATTATCACCCTGCCAGTCGACCTCAAGAACACCATTCATTGCATCGCCACCGGTAACAGTTAATCCGCCACACTCGTGATCAGCACCAACCACGATCAGGGTTTGCGGGTTGGCGGCAGCATACTGCATGGCGTGCCCCACAGCAAGATCCAAATCCAATACTTCATCAACAGTATTGGAAATATCATTTTCATGGCTGTAAAGGTCAATATGTTCATTTTCCACCATCAGGAAAAAGGGTCTGCCGGTTTTATCCAGCCGCGCAATAGCCAGAGCCACCGCTTTACGCAAACGATCTTCCCGCCCCTCATTAATCCCGGGCATCCGGTGTTGATCAGTTATCACCAGAAGCTTTCCGGAGCCCTCCAGCGGAGCATCCTCAACAGCATCATAAAAAACATATCCCTCAGCCTGCATTTCAGCAATTAAATCGCGGCCATCCTCACGCTCATTCATCCAGTAGCTTCCACCACCAATCAAAACATCAACCCCGGAATCCATCATCTGTAGTGCAATATCCGCTTTCTCCTCCCGCGATTGAGCATGGGCGTAGAAAGCCGCCGGGGTAGCATCCTGTATATACGATGTTGTAATAATTCCGGTAGCATAATCTCTTTCATGAAAATACTCAAAAATGTTCTTTATTGCCTCGCCGGAACGATTTACACCAAGCATTTTATAATTTGTTTTCCGGCCACTTACCATTGCCGTCGCTGAAGCAGCAGACTCTGTTACGGCCCTGTCGGCACAATGTGTGGTATACATACCTGCCACGGGGAATGATGTCATGTTTAAAACACCATTATTAACGATCTGTGCCGCAGTAACATGCGCCACACCCATGCCATCACCAATAAAAAATATCACCTGCTCAGGCAGATCTTCATTTATTTCACGGGTATTATAATGATTATCCGCTGGCGGAGAGGAACAACCGTATAACAATAACACCCAAAATATCAGTAATAAAACCCTCAATCCATCTTTCATATCTACAAAAATAAACAATTTGATTAGTAATCAACTATAACTCCTGCTTACAGCAATTCAAAAAATAAATCCTATCTTTACGAAGAACAAAAGCTACTCTTATGAACCAGATAACTATTACGACACCAGGCCTGTCGACAAAAAACGCACTCATGGGAATTATTGCCGGCACAGTACTGGCATTCCTTATTTACACCCTTTTATCGGTCTATTGGGCGAGCATTGCCATTGTCCTTGGGTTGTACGAATCGTTTACCGCTGTTTCCACAGAGGGGAGCATTTTACTCATCAAATTACTTATGGCATTTACTGCATGTACCATCACCATTACAGGTTTGCTTCCATTTTTAATTAAGCGCGCATCAAAAAATGAGTCCACTTCTGCGCAATTAAGCTATTCAAAAAAACAATGGTGGATTATTGCAGCTGTTATGATTGCGGGGCTGTCAATTCAGTATTTTCTGACATCACATGCATTTTTAAGCACAAATCATCCCGCAATGTTTGCACTTTTGCTGCCTTTCATACTCGCTATGATCCTGTTTTTTGTTCCCTGGATTCCTTTTATAAAAAACTTCCGGTCACAAAGCTACCGATGGATTGCTGTTTCCTTTTCTGTTTCCGTGGTTTGCTCGGCTCTATTCTCGGTGATATACCTGTAAATCAGGAATTATCTGATTTATTAAACAGACTTCTGACTTCACGCATAAAAAACTGAAAATCCGCCTTTCTGACTGCAAGTTCAGATACCCGCAGCTTATTTATTCGGGCAAACTGGATAAGCTGATAGGTACATGTTGCCGTGTAGGATACTGAAGCGGTAATTCCTGCGCCAATAATACCTATAGAGGGAATGAGCCAAAAGCCAAAACACACTGTAAAAATTAGTCCTATTCCGGAACTAATTGCATTATGATGATGCCTTCCGGTACCACTAAAGAAGTGACTAAAAATCAGGTTTGCAGATATGGCAATTATTCCCGGAGAGAGAGCCCAGATTACGGATTTTATACCCTGAAACTTATCCGTTAAGATCCAGGTATAAAAACTCTCGGGAAGGATCCAGAACACGCTCAGCATGACCAGGGTCAACAATACTGTTACCTTTAAAAAGCGTATGGATAACAGCTTGTTATAGGCGGCATCGCTCTCATTGGAAATCCGACTGTACTGCACCAGCGCCAAACTCTTTCCGGCAATCCATAAGCCCTCACTTAGCTGGTTTCCAACCTGAAAAACCCCAAGACGCGCCTTCCCAAGATAACCTTCAATAATATAGTAACTTAACCGATAGTTGAGCAGCTGAAGTGTGTTGGCAAACTGTACAAACGATCCGTAACGAAAAATCCGGATAATCACAGGTCCCATTTCTGATAAATCAGCATATTTTAATTCTTTTAATACCATACCCAAGCTCACCAAAAATGAGATACCATACGATACGTACAATGCATATACATAGGAGAGTACCGAAATATTTTTCTCAACAAAAACAAACCAGAAAAAAGCGGCAAACAGAGAAACGATTTGTAAAACAGATGCCACATTAAAAGCAGCAACACGCTCCTTCCCAAGTAGAATATTCAAATTGGCTGTATGCCAGGAAAATACCATCGATAAAAACAAAACATGATATAACATGCCATCGGGAAGCAATTGAAACCTGTCAAGCGTATAGGAAACAATGATTGACGAAAAAAAGCCCCAAAAATAGGCCGGCACAAAAAGCAAAAAGGTCTTTTCGCGGGGAGTAAGATATACCAGTGCGCCTCCGCTGACAAAATTACTTACCAGTAAAACAATCGAAACACCCAAAACAATAAGTCCGATGGTTCCAGCTCCTTCAGGACCGAGGGTACGGCTGTAGAGAAGAATCAGCAGCAAACTTAAAACAGACGTCAATAGTCTGGATCCGGCAGTACCTAAAACTTTCTTGATCATATATTATGTAAGCCCTTAAAGGCTATTTATTTAATTTATTTTTAAGATGGTGAAAAAAATAGTACCGGTTAAAACCGTAGGTTTTCCCATCAATTATTGCATATCCATTGCTTTGAGAAAATGTATGTAATCCGTGCTTAAGTTTTTTGTTTCTATTTGGAGATAACTGCTGAAAATTTGTTTCCTGAAATGCCTCCGCAGACAATTCATCAACTCTCATAATCGCCATCTCTGCACCATATCGACCTGCGTTACGCTGCACCGGTCGGAACAACACCTCGTCAGTAATGTACATATTTCCTGCTGGTCTGGCACTATTTATATCTGTTTTAACAGGATTTTGATTATGAGGAGTATACGGCCCGAAAAGATTGTCGGAGTAAAAAATATACAAATCTTCATTGGAAGCATTACTGTGTGTACAAAAAAGCCACCATCGTCCCCGGAAATAAATGATTGAAGGATCAACACCGGGAAAATCCGGAATCAATACAGAAGCACAGGCCAGCTTCCCTCCTTCTCTGTCGAGTTCATACAGAATTACCGAGCCTGAAGAAGCACTCTCAGGGAGACAGTAGACATGTCCTTCATTTTCAAACAAATACGGATACGCAAGATGCGTTTCTAATTCCAGCGCTACTCCTTTATTATCAAATTCTTCTATCCCAATATTATATCTATGATAACCCAATACGCCCTTTTCAATCCTATAATTATAATCTTCATAAAGAATATGGACATATTTGTCATCTGCAATCAAAAAAGGATCAGCATAAAAATGGTTTTTTGGCGGTTCAGGGAATTTTATTGGGACAAAATCAAAAAAGTCGATTCGGCTGTTTGATTTTCTCTTTTTTAATACTAACAACCGCCATTGTTCAGCCTGAAAAAGTTCCTGCCAGTGAAAAAGAATTCTGTTTTTATGCTTTCGCAGAAGAAAAAGCACCATCTGTCTGTTATTGGGGCGACGAAAGATTGCTGCGTTCGTTTCGGTCGATTCAGA
Source organism: uncultured Bacteroidales bacterium (assembly GCA_964594665.1). Classification (GTDB taxonomy): domain Bacteria; phylum Bacteroidota; class Bacteroidia; order Bacteroidales; family BM520; genus BM520. The sequence goes on along the minus strand of CAZQNY010000083.1, from coordinate 5,256 downwards.
AGGGAATTGAAAAATACCGCCAGCCATTTGTCGGCATACCTGTGCCGGCCAGAGGGCTGCACGCTCAAGAACCCTGTCAAGGTTTCCGCTATAACTATGATTGGTTGTTTTAAAATATCCTTTCTTTAAAATAATTCCACCATCCAGCCGATTGGTAAGGCGCTGCAAAATAACTCCAGTAACCGGATCATTATGATATATTTCCCAAAATGCGGGAGGCCCGCCACGGTATTTCATTTCGTCATCATGGTGATACGACCAAACGCCATATCGCGGAACATCCAGTATTTCACCACGAATAATATTAAAGCCAAAACGGAGCATGAAATCCGGGCGACACCCTCTGATTTTATCCACGGTTTCTTCATGGAAGTACTCACTATAACCTTTTTTTATGGACATCGCCTCAATCACCTCTGCATCGCGCAACAGATCCTGCAAATCAACAGGATCCTTTTGAGACACTTTCATTCGCAAACGTTCAAACAGGTTATAGAGGCCGTTTCTGCCGGTATATCGTGCAACCTTATCAGAAAAAGAACGCTCCACTTCAGGAGATACGTCCATCACCAAAACAACAGGAATATGACCATCATGAATCAATGCTTCTATGGCTGTTGCCTGCCATCGGGCAAAAGTATATCCTGAGCAAAAAATTCCAAATCGGTATGGTTGATTATCTGACATGCACTGCGCTTCTTAGTCTGCCGCTGTAAAGGTAATAATTGTGTCGGAATGTTGCGGATACCTGGCCAAAAGCATCCTTCGTTCTGCAAGCTGAAAACGTTCAAAAAGAAACTCCGGTGTCACATGGCAAACCACTGCAGAGAACATACTTCCGGCTGCCGGGCAAGCAGCCATCCATGTACCGGGAGGAACACAAAAATGCAATTCCATATCTTTTTCCCGCCCTAAATGAATTTCCTGTTTACTCCCATCAGGATACAATAACACCAAAAGTATTGCTCCACCATCGTGATGATACCACACCTCCTCGGCATCTATGCGATGAAATGCAGAATAACCACCCTCTTCAATAAGGTACAATACCGAACTTGAAGCTTTACGGCTATTATCGATGGAAAAAAGAAAAGTTGATGTATGCAGCCGGCGGTAATATCCACCTTCAGGATGCGGGGCAAGATGATGTATTCCAATATATTCTTCTACTACGGTATTCATCGGTCAATATCTTCATAAATCTGCGTCTCCTTAGCCTTTCTACGGGACTGTTTTTCGTTAATAACATATATTAAACGCCAGGAGATAACATTATTAAATTGCGATCGATGCTCGGGATAATCAACATAATCCCAATGAAAATCTGCTTCGCGAAAGGATACTAATGAGTAAGAATACCGAAAATTCATTTTCAGATTTTTATATACCCGAAATTTAATATCTCCAAGCACAGAAAAATCATTTATGGAAGGATCAGACTCATAATCCACCCAATTAAATTCATTTATACGGTTATCCTTTTCATCCCATTGCACCAACCGTCCAAAGCTAAACCCGGCGCCGAAAGTCATCACATCTTTATCATTATAATAAATTAAAACAGGTACTTCAGCATAGTTCAGCCAGTAATCATACGAGCCATCAACCTCTTCTCGCGGGAATTTAGCCTTTCGGTGAGCTCCTTTTTGTGAATAAAGCGCTTCAATGCTAAACGACCAGTTATTATTAAAGGGCACTATTGCTGAGGCTCCCGCATTAAAACCTACTTTATTAAAGCCATAAACCTCGTCACCATCCACCTGTGAGAGGTTACCGCCAAATATCAGGGCTCCCTGAATAATCTGCGCACTTGCCATACCACACATCCCCAATACCAATGTAAGTGTAAGAATTATCCTTTTCATCATCCTTTCTTCTTTCGTGCTGATTTGCAAAATTCAACTATAATAACGCAGCAAAGATAACATTAGTGTTCTATTTCGCTGCAAAACCTTTCATGGACAACTGAATCCTTTTTCGTCGTAAATCAACTTCCAGAACACGAACCCTAACATGCTGATTCAGACGAACAACCTCGTTTGGATCGCGTACAAAGCTATCAGAAAGCTGGCTAACATGTACCAGACCATCCTGATGAACGCCGACATCCACAAAAGCACCAAAAGCAGTGATATTGGTTACTATCCCGGGCAATTCCATCCCTGGTTGCAAATCCTCAACCTTATGCACATTGGGATCAAACTCAAACATCTTAATATTCTTTCGCGGGTCACGCCCCGGGCGGGCTAGTTCTGCAATAATATCCTGGAGCGTAGGCAGACCTACTTTATCATCAATAAACTGATTCAGATCCAACACTTTATCCAGATCCTTTCGACCTACAAGATCATCAACAGTACATTTTAACGCATTGGCAAACTTTTTCACCACATAATAGCTTTCCGGGTGAACAGCGCTTTCATCAAGTGGGTTTTCTGCTCCCCTAATGCGCAGAAAACCTGCAGCCTGTTCAAAAGCACGGGCTCCAAAACGAGGCACCTCAAGCAACTCCTTGCGAGAGCCAAAAGAGCCATGCTCCGTACGATAATCGATTACATTCTGCGCAAGTGCTGGGCCCAAACCGGAGACATAGGTCAACAGCTGTTTGCTGCATGTATTCACCTCAACACCCACATTATTCACACAACTCACCACCACATCGCCAAGGCTTTCCTGCAAAGCCGTCTGATTCACATCATGCTGATATTGCCCCACGCCAATGGACTTAGGGTCAATCTTTACCAGCTCGGCAAGGGGATCCATCAGTCGACGGCCTATAGACACAGCACCACGCACCGTGATATCATATTCCGGGAACTCTTCTCTGGCGATTTTTGAGGCTGAATAAACCGATGCCCCGCTTTCATTCACCACTACAGCCACAAGCTCGCGGTTAAACCGAATCCGCTTCACAAAGCTCTCTGTTTCGCGCCCTGCAGTGCCGTTACCAATAGCGATTGCTTCGATATCATAGGTATCAACCAGATTCACCAGCTTGTTGATCGATTGTTTTATCTGGCGCTCCGGGGGATGCGGAAAAATAGTCTCGTTATGCAAAAGATTTCCCAGGCTATCAAGACAGACCACCTTACAACCGGTACGGAACCCCGGGTCGATGGCGAGAACATTTTTTCCTCCCAGTGGAGGTGCCATCAGCAACTGGCGCAGGTTTTCGGCAAACACATAAATAGCTTTTTCTTCTGCCTTCTGTCGCATCTGATGACGTATCTCTGTTTCTATGGAAGGTGCCAGCAAACGCTTATAGGAATCCTTAACAGCATCGGCAACAAGCTTCGCTGCTTCACTGTCGTTTCGCAACCATATCTGATCGAGTATTTCCAGGGCTTTATCCTCATCCGGGCGAATCTGAAGCTTCAGCATACCTTCTTTTTCACCACGCAGCATGGCAAGAATGCGATGCGATGGCGCTCTGCTGACCCGCTCTTTATGATCAAACCAGGTTTCATATTTTATGGCCTCCTCATTCTTGCCTTTTGCTACCGTTGCTTCTATAAAGGCATCACGCTCAAAAAGGCTGCGGATACGCTTCCTGGTGTAGGCATGTTCCGAAATCCATTCGCTGATTATATCCAGTGCCCCTGCAATAGCCTGTTCTTCATCTTCAACATCGTTTTCGGGATTCACAAAACGTGAAGCTCGATGCGCTATATCTTCAAAAGGCTGTGAGATAATTATCTTTGCCAGGGGTTCGAGGCCTTTTTCACGCGCCATTGTAGCCCGTGTCCGGCGCCGTGGCCTGAAGGGAAGATAAATATCCTCCAAGGCAGTCATGGTATCGGCAGATAGCAACTTATCCTCTAATTCTTCAGTAAAATTACCCTGTTCCTTTAGCGAAGCAATAATCGCCTCACGCCGCTTATCAAGCTCCCGGAGTTGCGCCATTCGGTCGCGAATAGCCATAATCCTGACTTCATCAAGGCTCCCGGTCATTTCCTTCCGGTACCTGGCTATAAAGGGTACTGTAGCGCCCTCGTCGAGCAGCTGCATGGTATTTTTTACCTGATGCGCTTTGAGATCAAGTTCCAGGGCGATCTTCACATAATATTCCTGCTGATTCATAGTTCAAAATTACAAAAACAAAACGGGTAATCTTCAATAGATGAAAACTACCCGCAGTAAATATTTTAATCAATCCTATTTGTACTTAATAACCTTTTCGGAATGACTCGCTCCACCCGAAGTAAATGTAATCAGATAAGTACCCGGAGGCAGAGATGTAAAGTCAAAATCACGCTGCCATGGTGAGTCGTTAGCATCAACAGAAGCATTAAAAAGCACCTTGCGGCCCCGAATATCAGTAATTACCATTGTGGTAGGCATAGTAACACCGGAGACATAAACCGAAAGGTTATCATTTACCGGATTGGGATACAATGTTATATCCAATTGCTGACCATTAAGTTCATTTATGGAGTAAGAACACATGGCAAAGGAGTAGACCACATTAATGGTATCGCTGGTGGCGCATCCGGTGACGGTATCCTTAACATCCACATAATAGTGTTGTACAGAAGTGCCTATACCGGTTGTGCCTACATTAATCTCCTGTTCTGTAGAGCCGGTATTCCAGATATGCAGAAAATCAGGATTTCCTGAATCGAGCTTCACGGAGTCGTAAACACATACAAAAACATAGCGGTTTTCTTCATTTATGGAATCAAAACCGGATATAAGATTAACAATTGGAGAAGGATTAACCATAACAGGTAAAACGGTATCCACCATATTTTGGAGGTCACGCAGTTCAAGGTGATATTCAAAACTACCGGTTTCATTCATTACAATAAACGGGTCAGCCTCGTTGGAGGTCCAGGTACCGGGTGTCACATGCCATGTATACTTCCAGGGTTGTCCGCCGCCAAATGCATTTGCATGAAGATATAGCGTATCAAACTGGCACAGGGTATCCTGCTCGGCACGGGCACTTGTTCCCAGAGGACCTCCGGTAACATCAACATCCATATCATCCTGCGAAGTACAACCAAATTCATTGGTTACAGTAGCAAAAAAGGTGGTAAAACTTGTCAATTGAACCGTAAAAGGGTCAACAATAGTATTTGAACCATCGATAAATTCTTCAGGGGCCCAGACTACATCAAAAGATCCCTGGTCGTAAATTTCACATAACAACTGTGTAGTGTATTCATATGGAATACTCTGATCAGCACCGGCACTCATCCGAGGATTGGATTTCACATCTACAAACACTGTTTCTTCAATTGTTGAGTAGCTGTC
>CAZQNY010000082.1:7231-14141 GCA_964594665.1 uncultured Bacteroidales bacterium | reverse complement strand
CAGCTGCAACGGCAGGAGCAGGTGCATAACCAGATCGCAAACCTGCAGCTTAAGAATATCAACAACCAGATGAACCCGCACTTTACCTTTAATGTCTTTAATACCATATCTTCCATCATTCTCAAAGAGTCGGAGTCGGCGTACAAACCCTTTCTGCAGTTCTCCACCCTTATCCGCAATACGCTGGAGTCGTCCGACCAGATCGCCCGAACCATAAGAGAGGAGACGGAATACCTCTCTGCTTATCTGGAGCTGGAGAAATTACGTTTCCCGGATCTGTTTGAGTATGATATTTCTGTTGATGATTTGGTGGATACTAATATGCGTATCCCTAAAATGCTTCTCCAGACTTACGTGGAAAATGCCATAAAACACGGCCTCCGTCCCAAAGGTGAAAATGGCTTGATAACGATCCTCTTTCAGATTGAGGGTAAGCTTCTGAAGATTTCTGTGGAGGACAATGGCGTTGGACGAAAAAGGGCTAAAGAGCTTAACACCGGCACCACGGGCTTCGGCCTCCGCATTATGGATCAGTATTTTGAGCTCTTTAATGAGTATAACGAAGCCAAAATCAAGCACCGCATTATCGACCTGTTTAGTGATGATGGTACAGCTTCAGGAACCAAAGTGGAAGTTTTCGTACCTTTGAATTTTTCCTATAAATTGAAAAAATATGGAAGACCGTAAACTCACCGCCATACTCATCGACGATGAAAAATCGGCTATTGCTACGTTGAGAAAACACCTTGCAATTCATCATAATATAAATGTTATAAACGCCTTTACAAAACCTGAAATTGGTGTTGAAGAGGTGATCGCTGATAAACCGGATATTCTCTTTGTGGATATCGAAATGCCTGTTATGTCTGGCATTGATGTGGCAAAAGCACTACAGGTGATGAAAGAACCTCCAAAGATCGTTTTTGTTACCTCCTATGAGAAGTTTGCCATTCAGGCCATCAAACACGCGGCCTTCGACTTTATCTTAAAACCCGTTAACCCGGACGAGCTTTCCGAAACACTCAGCAAGATTCAGAAATCCATCGCATCCGAAAATGGAAAAAGCAATCAGGACTTCGAGGCACTCCTCAAACGTATCGAACGCCCCGGAAAGCTTAAATTCAATACCAACACCGGCTTCATAATCCTCGACGTGGAGGATATTGTCTACCTCGAAGCCCAAAGAAACTACTGCGATATCTACCTCACCAACGACAGAATAGAAACCCTAACCATTAATATGAACAAGGTAGGGGAGATGCTTCCCGAAGATCAGTTCTTCCGTATCAGCCGATTTAATATCATCAATACCAACTACCTTCAAAAACTGGAACGCCGCACCCATACCTGCCTGCTCAAAGCAGGCAACGATGAGGTGATTGAGCTTAAGGTGTCAAAGAGAAATGCAAAGCTCCTGGAGGATTTCTTCGGTTAACCGCTTTCCCCCCACAAAATAATTCCCGGCTTCCTTATGAATAGCTGATTTTTATTAAAAATCGCTCCACCGGCTATTTACTCCTTCTCATATTTATATATGCTAAAGGTTCTGTCAATTTCGTGCTTCTGAATAAAGCGAAATTTGCCATCAAGTGTGTTGAGAATGTTGTTATCGGGAAAGGAAAAATCTGCCGCAGCATCAAGATATAAAATGTGCCCGGAGTCTGATATCTCTGCCTCCGCGATATTCGTTACTCCATAAATGTTTTGCCGGCGTAATGTGCTGTCAATGGTATGGTATATGGATTGGGTGTTGTAATTCTTAAATAATTCATTATCATAATAATATGCAAAATCCAAAAAGAAATAGGCAGGACAGAATATTACGGTGGTATTCTCTTTTTGAAGCGCTTTCACCTGCATCACAGCGCCTTTTGTATCCCGCTGGTTGCTTAAATCCGGCTTCGCAGTGACAAGAAAAAGTATGCAGATTATTCCCGGGAATAGCAGCTTTAGTTTCTCGTTTTTCAGAAGGTAGTCGGCAGCAATGGCAAGCAGCAACACATAGGCAACAGCGGCAGGCATAAGGTACCGGTCAAGAAACATGGGCACTTTATACGATATCCCAAACATGAAAAAGAAGATAAAAAGAAACCAGAATATGATAAAGCTTTTTGTAAGTGAGGGGTTTTCTTTTTTTCTTTTAATGAAAAATTTTATGGCTGCTGCCAGAAGAATACCAATGGCAGCAACAGTAACTACAGGGGCATTGGAAAACCGCCACAACATATTATAAATACCCTCAATGCCGGTGGGTGCTTTAAGCCAGGTGCCGTGTGCCGAAGAATCCATAAACCGATGCAGAAAGGTGGCCAGATTTGGAAGATATCCCAGAAACAGAATCACAGCTGCAAGAAGCATAGGTTTCCAAAAACGAATTCTCAGACTTTTATTTAATAATAAAAATACTGCCTGTGTGATTAGTATAAAAAAACCAAAATAATGGGAGTAAACTAAAAATAAGTTGCTTATAATCAGTATTATAAGATGTTTTTGTAGTGTCTTCTCCAAATTGTGCCCAGTATTTGTTTTACGATTTATAATACTTAAAAAATGATACATGGAAATCGTTGAAAGCATTCCCAACAGAGGATATACTCTCGCTTCATGTGCAAAGAATATATGGTAATTTGAAAAAATGAAAATTATGGAAGCATAAATGGCAACACGGCGGTTGATATATCTATCGCCGGTTTTGAACAGATACCACAGGGTGATGCTGCTAAATATCAGTGACGGAAACCGAACGGCAAATTCTGAAATGCCAAAAAGGGTTATCCACCCATGAAGAAAGATTTCATATAATGGCGGGTTATTTCCGGATGCCAGAAGGTCAATTATCGACCTTATATCCATCTGAGCATGGTAAATGCTGAATGATTCATCGCCACCTAAAGGATTACTGCCCAAAAACAGACCCTTCACAATAAAGTTAAGTGCTACCAAAAACACCGGTATCAGCACCGGGTAACGGGAAACTTTATTGATCAGGTTTTTGAATCTCATAATAATTGTTGTCAAAGAATCATGATAAGTCGCCGATGATCTCTTTTACTTCGCCAACGACTCTATCAAGCACTTTTTTGTCTTTTGCCTCACAGAGAAACCGCAGATAGGGCTCCGTATTACTGGGACGGATATTGAGCCACCAGTCGGGGTACTCCATTCTGTAGCCATCGAAATCGTAAAAGGCCTGCGGCTTCTCCAGTCCCTCAAAATGGGCTTTTACAGCATCCATGGCTTCCTGTTTTTTCTCTATGCGGAAGTTAATTTCACCGCTGTTATGATAGCCGGAAATAGTTTGAATCACTTGAGATACGCTGATTCCCTGCAGTTTCATCTTCGCCATGATACCCAGCAATATCGATGCAGCCATAATCCCGGAGTCGCTGTAATAGAAGTCTTTAAAGTAATAGTGCCCTGCCAGTTCACCTCCGAAAAGGCCGTCAATCTCCTTAAGTTTCAGTGCTGCATAGGCTCTTCCCACGCGCCACATATGCATCTCGGCACCCATTGGCGTTAAGAACTCTCCAACAGCCTTTGAGGTTCTGATATCCTGAAGTACCCGCGCCTGCGTACCCTCTTTTAGGAAATAATGTCCCAGCACGGCAATCATCAGATCCGGTGAGATAAAACGGCCTTTCTCATCCACAAACATCACCCTGTCGGCATCGCCGTCAAAGATAACCCCGATATCGCTGCCACTATCGGTGACATGCTTTTGAAGATCTCTGATATTTTCCGGGTTCAGTGGGTTGGGGTAGTGGTTTGGAAAGGTTCCGTCCATCTTCTCAAAAAGATAGTTCACAGCATCGCCATACAGTTCTCGGGCGAACAGTGCCGCCATGCCATTGGATATATCCATGCTCACCTTCAGCGGACTGAAATCACTGACATACTGCTTCTGAAAGGCAATATATTTATCGTAGATATTGCGTTCACTGACAACACCTTTTTTTGCTTTCGGAGCGGGTTTGGTGTTTATCATTTTCTGAAGATCGCTGAGGCCGCTGTCGTAGCCCACCGGCCTGGCTTCTGCACCTGAAACTTTCAGGCCGTTATACTCCGGGGCATTGTGTGATGCCGTAATCTGTACTGATGCTTTGTAGCCATATTTCGCAGTGCCCCAGTACACCAGGGGAGTGGTGGCAAGGCCTATACTGTCAACATCCGCACCGGCATCGGTAATGCCTCTTGTCAGGGCATCAAAAATCTCCGGTGAGCTGACACGCATATCGCGACCCACAAGAATGGTTTGCGCATCAAGTAGTTGCGGTAAATAGTATCCAATGCGGTAAACATCTTCTGCATTGAAGTCCTGGTTCCAGACTCCCCGTATATCGTAGGCTTTAAAGGCTTTCATAGGCTTATTTTATTCCTCTTTTATTAAGTTCGCGCTGAAATTTGCGCGCATTGCGTAAATGCTGCGAATAGGTTCTTGCAAAACTGTGGTATCCGCTCATATCCTCACGGGCACAGAAATAGATGTAATTATGATTTTCAGCGTGCAAAACAGCTTCAATGGATGCTTTTGATGGCACACATATGGGCCCCGGTGGCAACCCGCGGTATTTGTAGGTATTATAGGGGTGATCAAGCTGTGTATGCTTCTTCAAGACCCTGCGTAAAGTAAAATCTCCAACAGCATAAACCACTGTTGGGTCTGCCTGTAATTTCATGTTTTTCTCCAGCCTGTTTAAATACACACCGGCAATAGTGGCTTTTTCATCGTTTTTTTGCGTCTCACGCTCCACAATAGCAGCCAGTGAGATCACCTGCCAGGGCGTAAGATCCTTTGCCTCTGCCATTGCAGCCCTTGATTCCCAGTAGGTTGCTGCTTCCTTTTTCATGCGCTGCAGGAAATCTTCAGGTGTGGCGGTCCAGTAAAACTCATACGTGTCGGGAAGAAGGTATGCGAACAGCGAATCCGGATGAATATCCATTTGCAATAAGGCGGCAGTATCCCTGAAAAGGCTTATGAAATCCATTGAATCAGGCTCCAGCTGCCATGCAAGCACCTCCGAAAGATATTCCATGGTGCGCAAACTGTTGAAATTCACCTTTACAGGTTGCTGGTTGCCGCTGATAAGCCTGTTGATAAGCTCATTGTTACTTGTGCCGGCAGGAATTGTATAATGCCCTGCTTTAACGGCTTCCTTAAAACCTTTTTGTGAAGCCAGTAAGTTAAAAATTTTCGGATATCGAATAGATGGCTCCAGCTGCAAAAATACATCTTCATATGTGTCGGTATGATAAATATATATTTCCAGCGGCTTTTTGTTTTCGGTGGTTACCGAAGGGCCAAAAGCCATATGATACAATAGCCCTGATGCTGTTGCTCCCACAACAATCAGGCATAGCAATATAATAATTGTTATTCGTGTCTTTCTTTTCATCACACTCATCGTACCCTCAAAAAATCAGAAATTACGTTTCAAATGTATTAAGCCAGCTTTTCACGTTTCATTAGCTGGAGCAGATATTCATTTTGCCATACTCCATCCACCAGGGTCCAGTCTTTTTTCAGGCCTACCTCATTAAAGCCGGCAGATTTAAATATATTAAGACTTTGTTCGTTGTTTTCCAGGATATTGCAGAATAATTGGTGGAGGTTCAGGGTGTTGAAGGAATAGTCGATCATAAGTTCCAGGGCTTCTTTGCCATATCCTTTCCCACGATGATCTTCAGCAATAAGAATTCCAATACCTGCCCGGCGGTTAGCAGGGTCAAAATCAAACAGATCCACGCAGCCAACAGTGGCGGTATCACCATTTTTTAAATTTGTTTCCACCATTAACCGTAGCTGGCGGGCAGCATAAATATCCTGTTGAGCATTTTCAACATACTGCTCCATAATGTACCTGCTGAAAGGTGCTTTCGTATTACTTAAATGCCACTGCGACATGTCATTTTCCCATAAATATAAATTTTCTGCATCTTCCGGTTCTACGGCTCTGAGTATTACATTTTCTCCTATCATATGTTTGGTGTTATAGGGTTACTGATCCTTCAAAAGCCAATACTGCCGGCCCGGTAAGAAGGATGTTTTTAAAAGTATTGTTTTCTTTAATAAAGGAAACCTGCATTTCTCCTCCGCGGGATAAAATTTCTACGGCACCTTTTTGAAGTTTTTTTTCTTCTGCAAATGCCAGTGCTGCTGCCGTAACGCCTGTTCCACAGGATAGCGTTTCATCTTCCACACCGCGTTCGTATGTACGGACAAAGAGTTTTCCGTTTTTTTCTTCTGCAAAGTTAACATTCAGCCCTCCGGGAGCAAATTGTGACGAGAAGCGTATTTTACGCCCCTGCGATTTTACATCCAGGGAATTGATATTATGGCCGAAGGCAACATAGTGAGGTGACCCCGTATCAAGGGTATAATAGCCGTTGCCCTGATGAAGATTGGTGACATTGTTGAGCTGCAGGGTAACACGGCTAACACCTTCTGAGAAACTGAGTATTTTTGCAAAATGCTTACCATCAGGGCCGTTGAAATACTGCTCTTTTCCGGCAATTTCCTGGCTGTATGCAAATGCCGCGACACAACGCCCGCCATTGCCACACATGGTCGACTCCTTGCCGTCGCTGTTGTAATAATGCATCCTGTAATCGCTGGTGTCAGAAGGACGAACAATAATGAGCCCGTCGGCACCAATGCCATAACGGCGGTGACACAAACCTGCAATATCCTGTGGGCTCAAACGAATTCTGTTCTCCATATCCGAAATCATGATGAAATCATTTCCCGCACCATGATATTTCTCAAATACTACTGTTCTTTTATTGTTTTGTGCCATTGTGTCGCTGTTTATTCGTTTTTACTGCCATCTTTTACGTTAAGAGTAGTCAAATATAGACCTTCGTGTAACTTAACATATTTTAACAAGAGTGCTAAAATAGGGAATTTATTAGA
>CAZQNY010000082.1:0-7131 GCA_964594665.1 uncultured Bacteroidales bacterium | reverse complement strand
ATGTTTGCCTCTCAAGTATCTCCTCAGCAGGTGAATTACCCCGACCTTACCCGTGCCGCCGAAAATAGTGTGCATGCTGTTGTGCATATTATGACTGAATACGAACGCAAAAACAGTATGTACGATTATTTTTTCCGTGATTTCTTTGGCTACCCGAATTATGAAGGTGGTCGTGCATATGTGGGTTCCGGCTCGGGAGTTATTATTTCGTCCGACGGATATATTGTTACTAACAATCATGTGGTGCAGGATGCGGATCGTATTGAGGTTACCTTAAATGATAAAAGAACCTATTCCGCAAAGGTTGTCGGTCTTGACCCCAGTTCTGATCTGGCAGTAATAAAGATTGATGAAAAGAATCTGCCAACAGTGCCATTTGGTAATTCTGACAATGTGAAAGTAGGGGAGTGGGTGCTGGCTGTTGGAAACCCCTTTAACCTTACCTCTACAGTTACTGCAGGCATTGTAAGTGCAAAAGCAAGAAATATTCATATTCTCCCTGACCCGGCAGGTGGCTCGGCACTGGAAAGCTTTATCCAGACGGATGCAGCAGTAAACCCCGGAAATTCGGGCGGTGCGCTGGTAAATGGGAATGGTGAGCTGGTGGGTGTGAATGCCGCTATCGCTTCCGGAACAGGTTACTACACAGGGTATTCCTTTGCCATTCCGGTGAGCATAGTAAAAAAGGTTACCGGCGATCTGATCGAGTATGGCGAAGTGCAGCGTGCCATTCTGGGCGTTTCCATACGTGAACTTGACAGCCAGCTGGCAGATGAAATGAAATTGAAAGACCTGAACGGTGTTTATGTCGCCGGTCTTAGCGACAGAGGCTCTGCACGTGCCGCAGGAATAAAAACCGGTGATGTGATCCTTGCTATTGATAATGAATTGGTTAATAGTACCTCTGAGCTTATGGAGGTCGTGGGGCAGCATAATCCCGGCGATAATGTTGATGTTAAGGTGAACCGAAAGGGTAAAAATCATGTTTATACCGTGACCCTGCAAAGCTTGAATGGCCGCAATAATAATTTCCGCGACCTTGCCAGGGGTGACAATACTGCAGCAGCTTCAACCCTCGGCGCCTCATTACGCGACCTATCAAGTGCTGAACTCAGCCGTTATAAAGTGAATTCAGGAATTGTTGTTGAGAAGCTGTCGGAAGGAAAACTGAAAAATGCAGGTATAAAAGAAGGCTTTATTATTACACATATTGATAATGACGCCGTGAAAACTGTTGAAGATTTTAATAATATGATAACAAATAAAGATGGTGGTGTTTTGATTGAGGGTGTTTACCCCGGCGGCGTAAGAGCCTATTATGGCTTCGGCCTCTAAGAGATTGGTTTTCAGGTTTCCCGCGATAAATTAAAAAAAACGTTGGGAAACCTGAAAAAAAGTCTTAAATTTCGTCGTTTTTCAAAGCCGTACATCATCTAAACCGAAAGGGATCTGAATGCGTCAGTTAAAGATTACTAAATCCATAACAAACCGTGAGACTGCCTCGCTGGATAAGTATCTTCAGGATATTGGTAAAGAAGATATGATCAACGCTGAAGAAGAGGTCAGGCTGGCACAGCGTATCCATCAGGGTGACGAAAGAGCCCTGGAGAAATTAGTGCGCGCCAACCTCAGGTTTGTGGTTTCTGTGGCTAAGCAGTACCAAAATCAGGGCCTTAGCCTTCCCGATCTTATCAATGAAGGTAATCTGGGCCTTATTAAAGCCGCCCGTCGCTTTGATGAAACACGTGGCTTTAAATTTATCTCCTATGCCGTATGGTGGATCCGCCAGTCTATCCTTCAGGCACTGGCAGAACAATCCCGTATCGTCCGCCTCCCTCTCAATCAGGTCGGTTCACTCAATAAAATACGGAAAGAAAGCTCCCGACTGGAACAGGTATATCAGCGTACTCCTTCTGCTGACGAAATTGCCGATGCCATTGATATGCCCGATTATAAGGTTGATGCAGCCCTGAAAATAAATACCAAGTATATCTCCATGGATGCCCCCATGCCGCAGGATGAAGATATGAAGTTCCTCGATACATTTATCCCCAAGGATCAGGAAAATGCAGATGCTGAACTGATTCAGGAGTCTCTGTCACAGGAAATACAACGCTCCCTGGCAACGCTGACCAAAAAAGAACGCGATGTTATTAATATGTATTACGGTATCGGTATGAACCATGGCTATACCCTCGAAGAAATTGGCGCCCAGTTTGACCTTACCCGCGAAAGGGTACGGCAAATTAAGGAAAAAGCTATCCGCAGACTTAAACATAACTCCCGCAGTCGCCTGCTTAAAGCGTATCTCGGGCAATAATTAGTACTTTTTTATCTGATTGGCGCAGTTGCCCTGTTTTATTTTTTCCAACAATCTTTCCGTATCTCCATCGTAGTTATTTCGCGATCCGCATATTAAGAACTCAGTAAGTGGATCTATATCCTGAATATGCCAGTATAAACTATCACAACCCGGAGTATCGCAAAATGAATGATACTCCTCATATGTATATTCCAGAAAAGCAACATCTTTGGTAATGCCTTTGTTATCAAGCAGATATCCATCGCCAATGGGTGTTGGGTAACGGAATTTTCCGTTTTGCTCCAAATCTTTGGGATGCGGATAGCTTATAATATGCGTTTTATCACATGATAAAATTACCGGAACAAGTTTTGAATAGTCCGCCTTTGTTTTATAAACAACCAATGGAGGTTGCGCCGGTATTTGTTTGGTGACCGTTGGTTTTGTTGTTTCTTGTTCGTGATTGCGCGAATTGGAGGTATTACATGCTGTGACAAACAGCATCAGAACAACAAATAACAGGGGTATTGGCTTTTTCATGGTTCTTTTTTTGTAAAGGTAAACAAAGCAATGCCTAATTGCAAGTTGCTGCTAACGAGTGCTATTTGTGGAGAAAAATGATTTTTAATTCGTAAAAGGTTTTTTTTGGTATTAATTTTATGGCATTTAAATGCCGGAGCGTTTCCGATGCCATGAGTTTTTATATCTTTGTGGTTTGTTTTTTTGAACTGCTAGAAATCAGCATTATGCCCAGAACAAAATATGTATTCGTTACAGGCGGTGTGTCCTCTTCCCTGGGAAAAGGCATTATTTCCGCTTCCTTAGCTAAGTTGTTGCAAGCCAGAGGCTTTAAAACCACTATTCAAAAGTTTGACCCCTATATCAATGTGGATCCGGGTACTATGAACCCATATGAACATGGTGAATGCTATGTTACGGATGATGGTGCGGAAACAGACCTTGACCTGGGGCACTATGAGCGATACCTTAATGTGAGAACCTCACAAGCCAATAATGTAACAACCGGGAGAGTATATCAATCCGTGATAAATAAGGAACGCCGCGGCGACTACCTTGGGAAAACTGTTCAGGTTATTCCTCATATCACTGATGAAATAAAATACCGTGTAAAACTGCTGGGTAATACCGGAGAATATGATTTTGTAATTACTGAAATAGGTGGTACGGTGGGTGATATTGAGTCATTACCCTATATCGAATCTGTTCGTCAGCTGAAATGGGAACTGGGCGATCAGTGTGTGGTGATACATCTTACCCTTGTGCCCTGGCTCGCAGCAGCACAGGAGCTGAAAACAAAACCTACTCAACATTCGGTGAAACTGTTGCTTGAATCCGGTATCCAACCCGATATTATTGTCTGCCGTACCGAAAAACCTATCAATGAATCCGTACGCAACAAAATCGCCTTGTTCTGTAACGTTGAAAAAACTTCTGTTATTGAATCTATTGATGCTGCGTCTATTTATGAAGTGCCTCTATTGATGCGTGAAGAGAAGCTGGATATCGAAGTACTGCGGAAAACACGGACAGCATACAACAATGAACCTGACCTGGCAAAATGGGAGAGCTTTCTCTATAAATTAAATCATCCTAAATGTACGGTGAATATTGCCCTGGTAGGGAAATATACAGAGCTCAAAGATGCCTATAAATCCATTCTGGAATCGTTTATTCATGCCGGAACCGAAAACCAGTGCAAAGTGATCGTACACCGTATTGGTGCCGAGTCGGTTAATGCGGATAATGTATCCGAAATACTGGGCTCTGTGCACGGAATCCTGGTGGCTCCGGGCTTTGGTGAACGTGGTATTGAGGGCAAAATTGAATCGATACGTTATGCGCGCGAAAATAATGTACCTTTCCTGGGAATCTGCCTTGGAATGCAGTGTGCTGTGATAGAATTTGCCCGCAATGTCCTTGGTTTAAAAAATGCACATAGCACGGAAATGAGCTCACGGACCAAATATCCGGTTATCGACATTATGGAAGAGCAAAAGGAAATCGATGGAATGGGTGGAACCATGCGCCTGGGGGCTTATCCCTGCACAATAAAAGAAGGCTCTAAAGCCATGGATGTCTATCATAAACCACATATCACCGAGCGTCACCGCCATCGCTATGAATATAATAATGTATTTCTCGCCGATTTTGAAAATGCAGGTATGATCGCAAGTGGTATTAATGAGAATGCAAACCTTGTAGAAATAATGGAAATACCTGAGCACCCGTGGTTTATGGGCGTTCAATTCCATCCTGAATATAGCAGTACCGTCGCTGAACCTCATCCGCTCTTTGCTTCCTTTGTCGCTGCAGCCGTGGAATACAGCACTACTGTAGTTAATGCTTAATGAATGAAAATTAATTGTAATGGATAGAAATAATATTATCGGCCTGGTATTGATCTTCGGCCTGATTTCGCTTTTTACCTGGTGGACGCGTCCCTCAAAAGAAGAACAGGAAGCCATGCGACACTACCAGGATTCGGTGGCTGTTGTTAAGGCCTATAACGATAGCATTGCGCTGGTAAATCAAATTCTTGAACAGCAGACAGCATCGCAGACCACACAGGAAACTCCTGTTGATGGTTCTGTTACTGAACCTGTTGTTGATGAAAACAACCTTCTCCGTGAACGTTTTGGCCTTTTTGCCGGTTCAGCAAATGGTGATGAGCAGACCTACGTTATCGAAAATGATGTCCTGAAACTTACCCTTGCTGCAAAAGGAGGAAAACCCATCTCAGTGCAACTTAAAGATTATCAGACTTACGATTCTCTCCCTCTGATGCTCTTCGAAGGTGAAAATAACTTACTTGGTTTTTCATTTTTTACTCAAAACAGACTCATAAACACCAACGAATTCTATTTTCGTCCGGTATGGCGCGATTCGGGGTTCGAATCACAAAGTATGACAGTGACAGGTGAAGATGAAATTACTTTTGCCATGCGCCTCTATGCAGATATGGGCGACGATCAAATCGACCCTTCCCGCTATATTGAGTATCAGTATAAACTTACCGGTGATTCCTATCAGGTGGATTTTGATATCGCCTTTAAAGGAATGAAAGATCTTATCGCTACCCGTGGCAATTTCGTCGACCTGCAGTGGAATATGGACCTCCTGCAACAGGAACAGCAACGCGAAAACCGGCTTAATGCTATTACCACCTATTATAAATATTATGAAGATGAAGTTGAACATCTGAAAGATAATGTTGATGATGCGGAAAATATTACTACCCGCCTGAAGTGGATCTCCTATAAACAACAGTTTTTCTCTACTACACTTATTGCTGATAGCTTTTTTGATAATGCTGATCTGAAGACATCTACCGAATCGGTTAAAGAAAGCAATGATCCGCGTTATCTGAAAACGATGACTTCTGTTATAGGTCTTCCCTATGACCCGATGCAGGACAATACCGTTGGCATGAGCTTCTATTTTGGTCCCAATAAATACCGTATCCTCAATCGTATGGATCTCGACCTGGAGCAACAGATTCAGCTTGGCTGGGGTTTCTTCCTGCTGCACTGGATAAACCGTTTTGCCATTATACCGGTATTTAACTTCCTGGAAGGCTTTGGCTGGAATTATGGTATCATTATTTTGGTCCTTACCATACTGCTGAAGCTTGTACTGCTGCCCATTGCAGCACGAACATATACCTCATCGGCAAAGATGCGCGTGTTAAAACCTGAAGTCGACGAGATCAATGCGAAGTATCCAAAACAGGAAGATGCCATGAAAAAGCAACAGGCTACCATGGAGCTGTATCGCAAGGCAGGAGCAAGCCCCATGTCGGGATGTTTGCCAATGCTCCTGCAGATGCCGATCCTTATTGCCATGTTCCGCTTTTTCCCCGGCGCCATCGAGCTTCGTCAGCAATCGTTCCTCTGGGCTCACGACCTTTCTACATATGACTCCATTGCCAATCTGCCATTCAATATTCCAATGTATGGCGATCATGTGAGTCTCTTTACCCTGTTAATGACCATCTCAACCATTATTTATACGAAGATAAATAATGATATGACCGGTCAGAGTAATCAGATGCCGGGAATGAAAACCATGATGTACCTCATGCCTGTTATGTTCCTCGGTTTCTTTAATAATTACTCTGCTGGTTTGAGTTATTACTATTTTCTTGCCAACATAATCACCTTTACACAGATGTTTATCTTCCGCAAGCTTATTGATGAAGATAAAGTACGTGCAAAGATTCAGCAGAAGAAAAAAAGCAGTAAGCCGAAAAAGAAATCCGGATTCCAGAAGCGCCTTGAAAATATGGCGAAGCAACAGGGCGTTCAGGTACCCAAAAGATAAAAGTTTTTGATCATCATATTTAGGGGCAGCCTCAATGGGCTGCCCCTTTTTTGTTGGAGTCCTAAAATATTGCTTCGATAACTCTACGGCGAAGCGGAAAGACTGATGTTGAGGCCGCTTCGTCATGCTTCCTGCCTTAGCGGTAAAAACTAAAAACAGGAGAAACCATGAAGGAATAGGGTTAATGATGGTGATGATTTGTTTCTGCAAAAGATTGTTGTACAGTAAATACAAATTCAAATCCATATAGCGGGATACTTGTCAGCCACTCCTCTTCCTTAGGACACCGGAATCCAGAAGTCAGGTTTCCGGGACCTGACAGGTATTTCTCATGTCAGGTCTGACCCCCAACCCCAAAAATCAATATTCAAACTTTTACATTCAAAATTAATATTGATATAAGAATGCAGAATATTGAATATTGAGGGAAAGGCGAAACCCTTACAGGTTTTGCGTGTTGCTTAGCATCTCCAGGATGCTTAGCAACT
>CAZQNY010000081.1:0-14251 GCA_964594665.1 uncultured Bacteroidales bacterium | reverse complement strand
CCATGAAATACATCACCACCTTCATACTCATAATAGCATCCATATTTCTCCAGGCTCAATCCATTGACAGCTTCCTCGATCAATGGCACCGTGATGCCGCCAACGCTGACACAGCCTATTTCCAAAAAATTGCCGAAAATGGCATATATCTCGGCACCGATAAAACAGAACGCTGGACCAAAGAGGAGTTTTGGCAATTTTCGAAGCCCTACTTCGAAAAAGGCCAGGCCTGGGACTTCAAACCACTGGAACGCCATATCACCTATTCTGATGATCAGACAATCGCCTGGTTCGATGAACTCCTGGACACATGGATGGGCACAGCACGTGGTTCCGGAGTGGTTCAGTTAAAAAATGGTGAATGGAAGATCATGCATTACAACCTGTCGCTACCCATACCAAACGAAAAGATGAAGGATGTTATTGAGGTTATTAAATAATAGCAGAGATACCCCCTCCTTTAATACATTTTTCCCTCAAAACAACCCCTACTTTGTTACAAATATTCCCAAGAACAACCCCTACTTTGTTACAAATTTTGTATATCTTTATGAAAAATACAGAATTTACACATGTTCAAAAGAGATATCATTAACGAACTAACTAACTGGAGCAAAAGGAGTAGCAGAAAACCTTTGGTGCTTCGTGGAGCAAGACAAGTGGGTAAAACAACTGCTGTTCAACTTTTTGCTAAAAATTTTGATGCATTTATTTCTCTTAATCTTGAAAAAAGAGAGGATAAAATAATTTTTGAAACAGATTATCCATTCAAAGATTTAGTTGATCGTCTTTTATTAAGAACGGATTTAATTCGAAATGAATCAAAGATTTTAATCTTTATAGATGAGATTCAAAATTCACCAAAAGCAATAGAATTATTGAGATATTTCTATGAAGAGGCTAACGATTTATATGTAATAGCGGCAGGATCACTTTTGGAAAATATCCTTGAAAGCAATATCTCGTTTCCGGTTGGAAGAGTAGAATTTTTAAAAATGTATCCATGTTCATTTAAAGAATATTTGGGGGCTATAGGAGAGAAAAAATTGCTAAGGATATATGAAAGCGAAGATATTCCTGAATACACACACACCTCCCTTTCAGATCACTTTAAAAGATATACAATAGTAGGAGGTATGCCTCAGATTTTATCAATATATGCTGATGATCGGGAAATATCAAAACTACAACCATTATTCAGTAGTCTTATTGCAACTTATACTGAAGACATAGAAAAATATGCCAAATCCGAATCTTCCAAAAGATATATCTCGCACATTATGAATTCGGTGTGGAATGAGGCTGGAAACAGAATAACATTCGAAAAGTTTGGAAACTCATCTTATCGGTCACGAGAGATGAAAGAAGCATTTCTTACCCTGGAAAAGACATTAATTCTAAAACTAAGCTACCCATTAACATCATCCAAACTTCCTGTTGCCCCAAACATCAGAAAAAAACCGAGACTACATTTGTTCGATACGGGTATTGTTAATTATAAACTTGGTATGACAGATGTATTGATTTCTGAAAAACACATTGATAATGTGTATAAGGGGAAAATTGCAGAACATATAATCGGGCAGGAGTTACAAGCATTATCTTTTGATATTCAACACACTACAAATTTCTGGATCAGAGATAAAAAAGGTTCTGATGCTGAGGTTGACTATATTCTGCCATATAAAGGATTATTAATACCAATAGAGGTAAAATCAGGAACTACCGGAACGCTTAAATCTTTACATCAATATATTGATGAAGCACCACATAACATTGCAATTCGCTTTTATTCTGGTACATTTAAGATTGAAAATACGAAAACACCAAAAGGAAAAAGATTTCAATTAATAAATATGCCGCATTATATGGCAGGAAAAACAATTGATGTATTAAAATCATCAATAAAAAGAAGAGAAGTATAGAAGAGACGGGGAAAAAAGTACGCAGATGAGTATCAATTGAAATCACATTACAACCGGAACAAAAGCAATAATGTATTGTTTCTGCAATTAGAAAAGAAGATATAATACCATGGGAGCAAACAGCAATATAGCATTCGATCAAAACAACCTTGCCCGGTCGGGGAGCCCTTACCTCAGGCAACATGCGCAAAACCCGGTACACTGGCAGGAGTGGAACAGTGATGTACTGGATGAAGCAAAGCGACTCAACAAACCGCTACTCGTAAGTATCGGCTATGCGGCCTGCCACTGGTGTCATGTTATGGCCCGGGAATCGTTTATGGATGAAAAAGTAGCAGCCTACATGAATGAGCATTTCGTCTGTATTAAGATCGACAGGGAAGAGCGCCCTGATCTGGACCAGATCTTCATGGAAGCGTGCCAGATGATCACCAAAAGCGGCGGGTGGCCACTGAATGCCTTTGCCCTCCCTGATGGTCGCCCATTCCACGCGGGAACCTATTACCCTGCCCACAGCTGGATGCAGGTGCTTTCACAAATAAATGATCTTTATAACAACAGAAATAAGGATGTTGTAAAACAAGCTGAAATGCTTACTGAAGGTATCGTATCACATAACCTTACGCCTGTTTCTCAATTAAAAACAGATGCTAAAGACATAGAATTATATAATAATCATATGTCGAACATTAAAAAATACACCGATAAAAACGGCGGCCTGGGCGGAGCACCAAAGTTCCCGATGCCGGTAGTGTGGGAAAGCCTGCTGATGCATTACTACCTAAAACACGACATCACTTCCCTGACTGCAGTAACCTCAGCACTAAAAGCCATGATGTACGGCGGTATTTTCGACCAGGTGGGCGGTGGCTTTGCACGATATACAGTAGATGCAGCATGGAAAATCCCTCATTTTGAAAAAATGCTCTATGATAACGGGCAGCTGGTGAGCCTTTATGCCCATGCTTACCAGCTTACCGGCAATCGAATGTATGAAAGAATTATTTCCAAAACACTGGAATTCATTGAACGGGAACTCATGGATCCCTCAGGAGGGTTTTATGCAAGCATCAATGCTGATAGTGAAGGTGAAGAAGGTAAATATTATGTTTGGCGCTATGATGAGTTGAACGAAATCTTGTCAAATCGCGAAATGGAATTACTGTCACATTCATGTAATTTTTCCATTGGTGGGAATTGGGAAAACGGTAAGAATATTATCTGCTTTGACCCTGCCATAGTGGAAGAATTACTTCGTAAGGAGGATCCTGACGACGAGCAATATGAACATTTTGAGTCGGCACTGGAGAAATTATTCCACGCAAGGGAGCAGCGAACACGACCCACAACCGATAAAAAACATATTGTTTCATGGAATGCTATAATGCTTAAAGGCTATATTGATGCCTTCCGGGCAACAAGTATCCCTCACTATCTTGATGTTGCAAAAAAGAGTGCAGTATTTTTAAAAGAAAAAGCCGTTCAGAGCTACGGAAATGTTCTACACAGTTTTATTGATATCAGCAAACCCGTAAAAGGATTTCTGGAAGATTATGCCTTTCTGGCATCAGCATTTACGGCAATGTATGAAGTTACCTTTGAAAAAATCTGGCTTGACACAGCCGGAAAAATACTGCATCGGGCACTGGAAATTTTTCACGACAAAGTAACAGGGCTTTTCTTTTTTACGGCTGAAGACTCAGATAATAAGATAGCCCGCAAGCATGAGATCACTGATCATGTTATTCCTTCATCAAATTCGGAGCTGGGAATTGCATTACTTAAGGCCGGCACGCTGCTCGATGATAACGATTTGCTTCTTGCGGCAAAAAACATCGCAGCGCACAGTACTGAACTGCTTGCCGCTGATACCTATTACTATTCCAACTGGGCTATGCTTTACGCATTAAACAGATATGGCATAAACGAAGTGGCTATTATGGGTGAGCAGTCCATGAGCAAAAGCAGGCCTATGATGCGAAAATACCATCCTGACTACCTCTATGCCGGGGGTATTTACGAAAACCTCCCCGTATTGCAACATCGCTACAAAAAGGGGAAAACACTTTTCTATGTTTGCAAAAACAGAGCCTGTGATCTGCCGGTGGAGACAGCAGAAGAAGCGCTTGAGATTATGCTCAGGAGCTTTGGAGAGTAAAATGCAGCTCTTTATTTAACGGTAAAAATACAAAGGACATATATAAATGCGTTGCCCAACGAAAGTGATTTTCACCAAATCAATTAACTTTGTTTTATGGGATTCAAAACAATCGATATTAAGCTTCCGACAGATTACTCTGAAGAGCAGCTAAAGAATGCAGTTGAAAAAAAGGCTGGTGTGAAGAAATGTACCTTCCAGATCATCAACAAGGGTCTGGATGCACGGAAGAAGCAAAATATACATTGGCAGATGCGCATTGGAGTCAGCTCCGATCAGATTAAAGGCGATAACCCGTTGCCCGACGAGGCATTAAATATTGAATACAGGAAACGAAACAAGAAAGTCCTCGTTGCGGGTGCCGGTCCGGCAGGATTCTTTTCTGCCTGTGTGCTTCAACAGGCCGGATTTGATGTTACACTGGTCGAGCGTGGTGGCGATGTAAATACGCGGGCAAAAGCCATTGCAGGCTTTGAAAAGAGCGGGAACTTCAATAAACTGGGAACCTACAGCTTTGGCGAGGGTGGCGCGGGAACCTTCTCCGATGGCAAGCTCACCTCCCGCACCAAACGCATCTCCAGGGAAAAAGCCTTTATCACCAGCGCATACATTCAGGCCGGTGGCCCCGAAGAGATAGCATGGCTTACACACCCGCACCTGGGCAGCGATAACCTGCGGCGCATTGTGAAAAACCTGAGGCAAGAGTTTATCCGGATTGGTGGAAACATGCTTTTTGAAACACAACTTACCGGACTGGAGATTAACAGTGGAAAAGTAAAAGTGGCTGTGACCGACAGGGGTACTTTTGAGTCAGACTATATTGTTGTCGCACCGGGACACTCTTCGTACGAGACTTATCGTATGCTGATGGATGCCGGAGTACCCTTCCGTACCAAGAACTTCGCCATTGGCAGCCGTGCCGAACACCCTCAGCACCTCATCAACAGGGCGCAATGGGGAACCGATTCTTTGCCTGGAGTGAAGGCAGCAGAATACCGTCTGACAGCCAAAACACAGGACAACAGGCCTGTTTACACCTTCTGCATGTGTCCGGGAGGAATTGTGGTGCCGGCAACACCCTACGAACATACCAACATTGTAAATGGCATGAGTTACTACAAGCGTGGTGGTGGTTTTGCCAATGCCGCGTGCGTCACAGGTGTTCACCCGGATCAGCTGGCAGGAAAAACAGTAACTGCAACAGAGGCGCTGGAAACACTCGAAAGACTTGAAGCAGAATTCAAAAACTTCACCGGCGATTTCTCAGCTCCTTTTATCTCAATTAAGGATTTCCTTGCCGGGAAAATCAGTAAGAACATACCGGAAACAAGCTACCCGCTGGGCCTCACTCCTGCCCCACTGTTTGATCTGCTGCCAAAGATTGTCGTTGATGGCATGCGTGAAGGATTACAGCAATTTTCACGTAAGGTACATGGTTACGACCAGGGAATACTTCTGGGACTGGAGAGCAAGACCTCATCACCGGTACAGGCTTTGCGCGATGAAGCAGGACGATGCGAAGGATTTGATAACCTCTTTATTGCCGGAGAAGGCAGCGGCTATGCCGGGGGAATCATGTCATCAGCAGCGGATGGAATAAAAGTGGCCATGGAAATCATCAACCATATTTAAACAAGGCAGACTTGCCACATTATCGGAGAATAAATATCTTTACAAAAAAAACATGCGGATTACAAAACACGAAGCTGATATCATCAAATCAAAGGCAATGGAAGTCTGGGGAGAAGATGTAGTGGTATTACTCTTTGGTTCGCGGGCTGATGATACAAAAAGAGGAGGAGATATTGATTTATATATTGAAATACCTGAAAACATAAGCCCCAGAGTAATAATTGAAAAAAAAGCATGGTTTCTAACGCTGCTTCAGTTAAATCTGGGTAACCAAAAAATCGATCTGGTAATAAATACTGGAGATAATGCAAGACACCAAATAATGAATACCGCAAAACGAACAGGGGTAGCGCTATGACGACAGAAGACATTAATGATAAGTTAATTCAGATATTCGAAATTTCTGACACACATATTAAACGAATGCAATACGCCAAAACAAAGGTTATTGAAATCCTTCCAATATCACAAGCATCATATATAAATCTCGATGACGATACTATTGGCTTCCTCGATCAGTTTATCTTCCGTTTTTCGAAGCTACAGGATATTATGGGAGCACGATTATTTCCGGCAACGCTGGAACTCCTTGCGGAGCCTGTTTCCAATATTGCCTTTATAGACATTCTAAATAAACTGGAAAAACTGGAAATCATCCCCTCAGCAAAGCAATGGCTTATCACTAGAAACATCAGAAACGAAATATCTCATGAATATCCTTCGTCATTAAATGAACGTATTGAAGGAATTAACATCCTTTTTGACACACTTCCTGAAATGATTCAAATTATCAACAATTGCAAAGCAGTTTTTAAAAAATACTCCAATTAGTCAAAAAAATGGATCATAAAGAAATACTGCTCTCCCTTGTAACCACAAAGATGCCTTTTGGCAAATACGCAGGCAGGAAACTGTGTAACCTCCCGGTAAGCTATCTGGAATGGTTTAACCGCAAAGGTTTTCCGGATGGCAAACTGGGAATGCAGCTCCGTACAATACATGAGATCAAAATCAACGGTCTGGAGTATTTGCTGGATCCGTTAAAAAACGGAAATATCCGACAATAATCACAAAAAGTCTTTATTTCAGAGTTTTTGTATCTTTGCGCCCAAATCAGACAGCATTGCACTTTGAACGGTTTGCGTATTAACACCTCACTCTCATCCGGCAAGCCGTTATTATCAATTGAAAAACAGTAAATGACATTTAAAGAATTAAACCTCATCCCATCCATTCTTGATGCTTTGGAGGATGAAAATTATATCGAACCCACCGCCATTCAGGCACAAGCGATACCCGAAGCTCTAAAAGGAAATGATATTTTGGCCAGCGCCCAGACAGGCACAGGAAAAACAGCAGCGTTTGCAATACCAATTTTGCAGCACCTTACAGAAACCAGCCACCGCAACAGCAAAGGCAAACGAAAAGTCACAACGCTGGTAGTTACGCCAACCCGTGAGCTGGCAATCCAAATCAGTGATAGTTTTACCACCTACGGAAGGTATACCAATATAAAAAACACCGTTATCTATGGTGGCGTTAACCAAACCCCGCAAAAAGAGGCCCTGCGCCGCGGCGTGGATGTGCTGGTTGCAACCCCTGGCCGTCTTCTCGACCTTATGGGGCAAGGCTATATTTCGTTAAACGACATTCAGTACTTTGTGCTCGATGAAGCTGACCGTATGCTCGACATGGGATTCATTCCCGATGTTAAACGCATTATTGCAAAACTGCCACAAAAGCGTCAGTCGCTGTTCTTTTCGGCTACCATGCCAAAGAATATCGTGGACCTGTCTCAACAAATACTAACACGTCCAAAAAAAATAGCCGTTGACCCCGTTTCATCTACTGCTGATACCATCAGGCAGTATTTGTATATGACAAACAAAGACGATAAAAAGGACTTGCTGTATTATATTCTGGAAGATAAAAGTATCGATCAGGTGTTGTTGTTTTCCAGAACAAAACATGGTGCCGACAGAATCACAAAGAACCTGAAAAAGAAAAATATCTCCTGTGCAGCTATTCATGGCGATAAATCGCAAAACCAGCGTCAAAAAGCCCTCAAAAACTTCAAAGCAGGTGAAATAAGAGTTCTGGTAGCTACCGACATTGCTGCCCGTGGTATTGATATCGATAAGCTTCATTATGTCATTAATTACGATATCCCCAATGAGTCAGAAACTTACGTTCACCGTATCGGCCGCTGTGGCCGGGCCGGCGAAGAGGGTGTCTCCATTTCCATGTGTGAACCCGAGGAAAACAGCTATATCAGAGCTATTGAGAAACTAATCAAGAAACGTATCGATATAGTCGAAGAAAACCCCTACCCTCAAACTGACAAGCCCATGACGGCATCAGAGAAAAAAGAGTTTGAAAAAGAGAAAATGCGGCGTAAACAGGAATTCTTTGCTGCCAGAAACAGAAAACGTCAAAATGATGGGGGAAATCGCCCTTCAGGTAATAAAAGAAGATAACAGAAATTAAATTTACTGTATCACACATTTTGCGGAACGTTGAATATTACGGATCCTGACATGTATCACATATAGTCCCGGAGGAAGTACCTCGCCACTGCTGTTCCTGCCATCCCAGGTAACAGAATGTGTACCGGCAATAAACCAGTGGTTCACCGGCTCACATACCTTCCTGCCCTGCTGATCAAAGACAGCAATAACAACATCTCCGCATTGAGGATTTTTAAAAGTTATTGAGCCGTTTTCAAATCCGGCAACAAAGGGATTTGGGAATAACGATATATCATCATTATAATCTTCAACAGTCATATCAGGATCTTCTGTCCCTGCGTGTATCGGGTAAAAGGACTTTGTAGAGTATAAAATAGTGACTTCATCCACAATTTCAGATGTTCTTGTCTGAACAAAGTAGTAATTGTTCGGCACCGGAATCTGATCTCCAAAAGCATACTCATTCCATGGAGTCCAGCTTACAATACTGATATCATCAAACCATGAATATGCAGTATCCTGATCAGGAACTCCGCTGCTAAATCTTATATCATAGTATTTTGCATCTGCCGGAATACTAAGATTTTTCCAGTATAAGGTCCATGGAGTATCACCATTAACAGAGGCACCCAAATCCTCCTGCGCCAGCAGCACACTTCCTGTTCTGTCAGCAAAATATTGTACCTGTATTGTAACATTCTTTGCATTCTGTGTTTTGATATAACCACAAAGAGAATACTCTTTTGTTTCAGGATAACAGGGCAGCCGTTTTTCCAGATTTGTAATAAGATTTAGAGGTGAATTTTCATCTCTTTTGTGTTGAAGGGATCTTTCACCGCCGTAATAAACAGTATCACAAAACGATTCACTGTCATTATTCAAATCCCATAGAGAGCATCCTTCATCCTCCATATTCCCAAACCACACATCCTGTTTCCCCACCCTTACATCGTAGTTTCCTGAAGGCTGGACATTATTTACTGAGGAGATACTCTCCTGAATACGATAGCGGTATGGTTCTGAAATCATCTCACCATTAACATTTGAAACAGACAGGTCCACCTGATGTTCGTTCTCCACCCATTGAAATGAAACTGTATCCATTAGTACAGAAGCAAAAATGCTGTCGTGATCAATAAGAAGATATGTATCCAGCTCCCGGGAGCGGTCTGCCAGATCATCAAGGATATAAACACCCAACTCACCGGTAGCACGTTGGGGGATATAATCATCAACATATATTGGGGTGATATCAAATGAAGCGAATCCTGTTGCATCCACTTCAGTGTTAAGAATCATGGAAGGAAATGTTTCAGGATATTGTTGATCAAAAGCAAAATTCCCAAGTGAGTGTGCAATAAGTTTACCGTTATATAGCTCAACACCCTGCGTCACATGAGGATGATGGCAGATTATCAGATCAGCGCCATAGTCAATAGCAGCATGACGAAGTTCTCTTCCCTTTTCTTCCGGAGCCATCATATCCTGAAAATTCATATCAGCCTCAATATCACCATCTGTTTTTCCTGCAGGATGAAGTGAGTACTCTATGCCGGCATGCCACTCTAAAACCACATAATCAGCGATATCCCGCACCTGTTCAATCTGTTGTTGCATATTGTATTCAGTCAGGTTTGCAAATCCCGGCTTGTTGTACCCGGCATGCAAAAACGGTTGGTAGTTATTGTACTGCCCTGTTCTGTCACAAGCAGCCAGAAAAGCAAAACCAACGCCTGAAGATGAACATATCACCGGCGCAGATGCCTCATATTCATTGGTCCCGGCACCACAATGAAGGATATTGTTTTCATCCAGCAAATTGCGTGTATCCACAAGACCTTGTTCCATATAATCCAGAATATGATTATTTGCCAGTGAGACAACATCGATACCTGCATATGTTAATCCCTGGATATTTCCCGGAGAGCCTTTAAAATAAATTGATTTAGTAGGATGATGCTCCCAGGAGGATGTCAAAGGACATTCAAGGTTTGCAATGGTAATATCGGCAGCCTCACCAAGGAACGGTTTTGTGGGTTCAAAAATCACCTCCACGCCCTGAGTAGGTATTATTCCTCCCCACTCCTCATAACGGCGCGCAAGCATTATATCACCTACAAAATTCAGCTTCACCGGAAAAGTGGTAGCGCCATATTCCATCACCACATCTGTGGAAGCCAGTCCATATTTATCAGTTTCATCATTAACACGTAATGTAACAGTATAGTCGTGATCGTCAGTTACTTCATATGTATGTGTTGGATCTTTTTCATTGGAATACTGCCCATCACCAAAATCCCAGTGATAGGTATGCTCATCGCTATCGGGGTCATCAACAAAGCTATTAAACTGTACTTCAAACGCTTTCGCATCCACACTATTTCCCTTATTGCCTTTTGTAATAAAGTCAATTTCAACAATTGGAGCGACAGGCAAATCATCGGTGATATCTATAATATTATCAATATAAAAAACGCCGGTAGAGGTATCATCTTTATCATTAATAAAAACCAAACTTGTAATGGACGGAAAGTATCCGAAACGGGCCATCCAGTCGCGGGCTACAGGAAGCTGAAATACATTCCACTGATCTTCGGGAAAACACCCCTGGTAAACGGCGATCCATTCATCAATATCAACCTCTTCAGAACCGGCAAAAGCGTAGAAAAGTACATTTTGGCCATCCATTAATGCCATTCCCTGTATCTCAGCTTCAGTTTCAATATAGGCAGAAGCCTGCCACACATCACCATCATTAACCATTACAGGAATGATATCCTGCACTTTCCATGTATTGCCAAAAACCTTAAGAGAGAATGGAGACTGATTGTAGGTATTGGATGAGCTCAACTCCCATCCGTCAGGTTCAATATCTTCACTGGAAAAAGAGTATAACTCAATGCTACCCTCATCAAAATCAGATATTACTGCTGATAATGATTTACTTATGGATATTTGACACCATGCGGATTGTGGCAGTAAAACCACCAAAGCAATCGGATATAAATACAAAATCTGAAAAAGTCTTTTAAAACGTTGGCTACGCATATTTTGTTCTCCAGTAAGCTAAAACATTAAGGTACAAATATTAGTACCGGAAAAAACAAAACAGATGCCTGACAGTTACAGAACCCTTGTAGAAGTGGTCGGTTTTGGCGACTTCACAACCAATATCCTGGCAACCTGATTGGCACTGTTTGAAAGACAATGAACAATATCCTTCGGGCTTTCCACAAGGTTATCCTGCTGTACAGTAATCGTTTCATCGCCTACGCGAACATCAACAGCTCCTTCAAGGATATAAAAAAACACATCAACCGGTGTAATATGAGGTTTCAGTGATTCTCCGGGCTGCAGCGTGATATGGTTCACCTGTGCATTATCATAGTCATACAATCTGCGTACATCAACGCCATGTGGAGTTTTTGCTATCTCCTGATCTTTCCAGTTTATTATTTTCATATTTTTGCTATTAAAAGGTTTACCATTTCTACAATTTTTTCGCCTTCTTGTTCAATATCAAATGAAAAATCCGATAATTGCCACTTTTTCACAAATAAACGAAGTGACCCCATGGTCATTATTGCCAACAACGACACATCAATATCGGTTCGAAACGCTCCGTTCTCCTGCCCTTCTTTAATAATATTTGTTAATATCGATCTGTTTTGATCCATAATCAAAGATATTCGGCTTTTCAGCGTCTGTTCATTTCGAAAAATCTCTTCCGAAAAAATTACTGAACTCAACGAAGGCTGCGAAAAAAAAACATTAAAATGATTCCGGAAAAGAAGGGATATTTTCTCATCAGGGGAACCCGAATTCGCTGCCGCATTGTGAAACATTGAATAACTTAAATCCTTAAAATCATCCAATATAGCTTCAAGAATAGCTATTTTATTCTCAAAATGCCTGTAAAGTGCAGGTTCGGAAACACCGATCTTCCTTGACAAATTTTTTATCGTTAATCCCTGAATCCCCTGATCATTTATAATCCGATGGGCAACAGAAATTATTTCCTGCTGACGTTCTGTTTGCATCTTGTTACATCTTTTGTGCTTTGCGCTGCATGATCATCGATGGAATGGCTGTAATAATAAATATGACCCCAAATAACACATGCAATCGGGTCACAAATTCATGTTGCGGCTCCTGATTTGTAATATAATGCACAATCAGCGGCACGGAAGTAAGCACTGTTATTGCAAATGAAACAATGCGCAGAATGTTTAAGGCTCTTTTCATGTTAAAAATATTTTCTGCAAAGTTAGTTAATATTAACTAACAATAGAGCGCATCGATAAAAAATATTTTAAACCTGTTATCCTGTATAAAATCCCAAACTTTTGATAGTTCGAAAAAATGAGACTATCTTTACGCGGAAACCAACCTAATTCAACATGAAACAATGTGCTAAAATCTTCATTTTTTTAATTTGCATATTATTAACAACACTTCCTGTTAGTGCGCAAAGCGCTTATAATCACCACGGTTTAAAAAGTTGTATCCCCGGATATAGAATAAAAAAGAAAAAAGATGCCTCATTTTTTCAGGGGAACAGAAAAACAAAAAATTACTTCGAGGGGTGGTATTTTAAAATGGTCTCTGCAAATGGCGCATCCATTTTAAGCGTTATTCCAGGAATAAGCATTTCTAAAAACGGTGAAGAACAACATGCTTTTATCCAGGTTATTGATGGGAAAACAGCACAAACACGATATTTTTCGTTTCCCGCTGAGGATTTTTCCTATTCCGAAGATCGTTTTGCCGTATCCATTGGAGAAAACTTTTTTTGCCGCGACAGTCTGGTTTTAAATATCATCAACGACAGCATCAGACTTACGGGAACACTATATCTGTCAAACCAGACCACCCTGACAAAAAACGGCAAACGCAAGAACATCATGGGATGGTATAGAAAAATGCCTTTTATGCAATGTTATCATGGCGTGGTGAGTCTCGACCATTCCGTCAATGGAACTTTAAACTATAACGGTAACATACTGGAATTTAAGGATGGCGATGGATACATTGAAAAAGACTGGGGACGCTCGATGCCGGAGGCCTGGATATGGATGCAAACCAACAGTTTTAACTCTCCCGGCAGTTCATTCATGCTCTCGGTGGCAAAAGTACCCTGGATGGGCCATGCTTTTACCGGTTTTCTGGGCTTTTTTCATCACGATTCCATAACAACACGTTTTGGAACCTACTCAAAAGCAAAACTAAACATCGATCAGTTAAGTTCCGACACCTTAAACATTGTTATCAAAGATAAAAAGTATCACTACTACATCACTGCAGTACACAAAAACTCCGGATTGTTAAAAGCGCCTGTTAATGGTGCTATGGACAGGCGCATTGCAGAAAGTGTGGATGCTGTTGTTTTTTTAACGGTAACAAACAGGAATGGGGAAGTTATTTTTGAAGACAGAAGTAATTTCGCCGGTTTGGAGATTGTTGGTGATACGAAACTATTAAAGCCTTAATAATATCTATAAAAAACAACACCCCTGCTGACTGATATTTATTTTTTTCGCAAAAAAATTTATTATGAAAAAAAATGTTACTCGTAATTATTGCACTGCCCTTATTTTCAATGGCACAAAAAGAAGTAAAATCCTTTGAAGAAATAATGAGCTCGTTGGAAGAAGGAAAAACGGTAAGAGCTGTTTTCTATTATAAAGATTGCCAGCTGATTTCTGATAACGAAATTGATGAAGACAGTGTAGATGCTATCGGCGGAATGAAAATTGACACATGGGAATATTTTGCTGAAGGTTCAGTACGAAACAAAGTTGCTTTTGTTGTTTCATCGGAATCAAAGCTTATTGCAAATCCTCTCGGTGAAGGATATGTATATAATTATGTGAAACTAAAAATTTCTGCTGAAGGAAAAGTAAAAATCACGGCCAATTATATTGATTCAATCACTCATGAACAAATCATGACAGAAAATTTCTTTACCACAATATACAACGGTGAAGAAGGTGCAGCGCATTTTTATATAAAGTAATCTGTATATCCGTAATGGTACCACAAAAATTTATCTCCCGCAGATTTCGCTG